>NZ_JBHTRF010000013.1:0-2633 GCF_042796115.1 Kitasatospora sp. NPDC056446
CCCCTCAAGCGCGCCCGACACCGCGACTGGCCACCACCCGAACCGACAACAGTCACGATCGCCGAACCAGGAGCGACCTAAAGTCACCGGCATTGGGCTTAGGCCACGAGAGCTGCGCCGGAGCCGGGGAGGGTCTGCAGCGGGGAGAACCGGGGACCACGCGTCGATCACCACTGCCTCTGAGGCGTCTTTCGGTGAACGAACAGCACAGGCTGCCTATCGTCTGACGTGCAGGGATCTCAGGGTGCATGGGGTGGGGAGGTCCGGGTGGTCAGAGGCGGGTGGTGCGGGTGAAGCGGTAGGTGGCGGTGGTGAAGAGGAGGGTGCACCAGGCGGTGGCGGTGGCGGTGAGGGTGGGGAGGGAGGGCGGGGGAGGTGGCGGCGGAGCCCAGGACCGCGTAGGCGGGCATCGCCGCCAGCAGGCGCAGGGTGGCGGTGACCCGGCCCGGCGGGCCGCGGGGCGGGCCCGGGCGGTGGACGCCCGGAGGCGACCGGGTGGCCGGGTGCGGGGCTCGCAGTGTTTCGGCCAATCGTTCGATCGGGCGGCGGTGGAGGAACGCCCGATCGTTCCCGGTGCGTTACTGTCCGTTGGGACAGGTCACATTTTGGGAGATGCTGGTGAGTGATCGGTACGATGGCCGCGCCCGGGTCGGCGGGGCGGGCGAGGAGAAGCCGTTACAGGATTTCCGGCCGGACTCCCCGTTCGCATTGCAGGATATTCTCGCCGCCGCCCAGCAGCAGGAATCCGACGGGAAAACGCTGGATCCCTCTTTTGTTCCCGCCTTTCGTGAGTTCGCCGGATCGCTGGCGGAGGAGGCGGCCCTGACGCCCGCCGGGGTGGCGGTCACCCGGCAGAGGCTCACTTGTGCGCTCGCCAACCAGCTCAGAGTGCGGCAGCTGATCGAGAGCGGCCGGGTCGATCCCGGGCTCTACGGTGACGACGTCGTCTTCGTGGTGGGGCTGCCGGGCACCGGGCTCCACCGGCTCCAGCGGTTGCTCGGCCAGCACCCGGGGCTGAACATCCCGTCCATGTGGGAGGTGACCCGCCCGAGTACGGACTGGTCGCCCTGGCGTCACGACCCCTCGCGCGTCGACCCGTTCGTGTATCCGCTGTGGGAGCGGCTGGGCGGGCCCACCGGCCGGCAGCCGGATCCGGGTGCGCCGTGCGGGGACCACCTGTTGCTCACGTACGCGTTCCACGACATCGCCGCGTCCATGGAGTACCGCATTCCGGGGTACTCGGACTGGCTGGAGTCGCAGGACGCGACCGCCGCCTACGAGTTCCACCGGCTCGCGCTGTCGGTCATCCTGGAACGGGTCCCCGGCGGAAAGCCGGTGCTGGTCAGCGAGTTCCACTCGCTGCGGCTCAAGGACCTGCTGTCGGTGTATCCGAACGCCCGCATCATCAGGGTGCACCGGGACCCGCTGGAGTCGCTGGCCGACGTCTCGGCGGTCAGCACGCTGCGGCGGCGCGCCTGGTCCCTCGGGGTGGATCCGCGTGCGGTGAAGGAGGAGTGGGCGCGTCGGCTCGGTCGGGCGCTGGCCGCTCCGGAGTGGTACGACGAGTCGGTCGGGTCCAGGGTGCTGGACATCGCGTACCCGGAGCTGGTGGAGGCGCCGCTGCTCACCGTCCGGCGCGTCTGCGAGTTCATGGACGCCCCGCTGCCGAGCGGTGTCGAGCACCGCATGCTGGCGGAGGGCGAGCGCCTCGCGGAGGATCCCCTGGGAGACGTTTCCGGCGATCGAGTTGATCGGGACGATCGGGACGAACAGGGTGATCGGGACGAACAGGGCGATCGAGGTGGTCTCCTCGATCGAGTCGATCGACGCGATCGAGGCGATCAAAGGGGGCAAGCGGAACAAGGCGATCAAAGGGACCGATTCGAGACCGCCGATGTGCGACTTCCCGATATCTTCCGCGACTACCGGGAAAGCTACTGCCGGCATTGGGGCCTGGGTACGGCAATCCAATGACCGGTCCGGAGTTCCGGTGGCAGGCGATTTCGAATCGACCAATTAATCCTCCACTCGTGTTATAATCCGCGCCGGGAGTTGTATTCGAATTGGGGGCCCCTCGCCGATGAAGGCGGGTGGGGCCGAAAGGTTGGGCCGTGACGACAGTGTCCCGTGAACGCGGAAATGACATCGAGCTGTGGTGGCAGGTGTCCCGGCTGTCGACGTACGTGTCGCAGCTGCTTGAGCGCAGGCTCATGCGTTCCCACGGCATCGGCCTGACGGATTTCATCGCGCTCAGCACCATGCAGCAGTCCGAACCGAGGATGATGCAGATGCAGGAGCTGGCGGACGAGATGGGGGTCAACCAGTCGACCCTCAGCCGGGTGGCGGTCCGCCTGGAGCGCAGCGGGCTGGTGAAGCGCGCCGCCAGCGAGCACGACCGGCGTTTCGTCGTCATCCGCCTCACCGATGTCGGCCGTCGGGAGCTGGAGCTCTACTCGGCCACCTTCTCCCAGGAGCTCCACACCGCGTTCGAGATGGCCGCGCTGTCCCCGGTGCTCTCCACGTTCCTCGCCCGGATCCGTCCCGGGGAGTAGCGCTCCCGTGCCGCCCGGGGGGGGGGGGCCGCCCCCCCACCCGGCCCCCCCCCCCCCCCGAGCCAGAAAAAAAAAAACAGC
>NZ_JBHTRF010000014.1:0-119061 GCF_042796115.1 Kitasatospora sp. NPDC056446
CTAACTGGGGGGTGCACGCCCCGGGGGCCACCCGGCGGGTGGGGGGCGGCGCCCCGGCGGGTGGGGGCCGGGGCGCCGCACAGCGTAGAACAGGCGGGCGGTCGGCGGGCCCGGACGGACCCTGGACGGCGGCCCGGACGGTCCCTAGACAGTCGCGCTGAGCCGCAGCGTGACCAGCTCGAACGGGCGCAGCGCCAGCCGCACCGCGCCGTCCGCCACCGTCACCTCGCCCCGGGTGCCGTCCCAGGGCCGCTCCAGCAGGTCGCAGGGGACGGCGCCGGCCAGCGGGAAGGAGGTGGTGAGCCGGCCGGTGGCGCGCCCGCCGCCCGCCTCGTAGACGCGGACGATCAGGTCCCCGCTGCGGTCGTCGGCGAGCTTGACCGCGCTCACCACGAGCGCGTCGTCGTCCACCGCCACCAGCGGCGCGACCCGCTCGGCGGTGCCGGTGACCCGCCGCTCCGGCAGGCCGATCCGGTAGCCCTCGCGGACGGCGTCGCCGATCGCCGCGCCCGGGACGAGGGCGTGCCGGAAGCGGTGCAGGCCCTGGTCGGTCTTCGGGTCGGGGAAGCGCGGGGCGCGCAGCAGCGAGAAGCGGACCGTGGTGGTGGTGCCGCCGTCGTGGTCGCGCACGGTGCGGGTGACGTCGTGGCCGTAGGTCGAGGCGGTGACCAGGGCGACGCCCCAGCCGGGCTCGTCCAGGTGCACGAAGCGGTGGTTGCAGGCCTCGAACTTGGCCGCGTCCCAGCTGGTGTTGGTGTGGGTGGGCCGGTAGAGGTGGCCGAACTGGGTCTCGGCGGCGTAGCGCTCGGTGTGCACGTCGAGCGGGAAGGCGGCCTTGAGGAACTTCTCGGTCTCGTGCCAGTCGACCTCGGTGTCGATGTCCACCCGCTGCTCGCCGGCCCGCAGGGTGAGCGTCTGCACCACCGTGGAGGAGCCGAAGGAGCGGGCGATCCGCACCGAGGCCCGGTCGGCGGCGCGGTCGGCGGTGATCGCGTCCACGCCGGTCAGGTCGGTGACGGTGTTGCGGTAGAACTGGTCCACGTCCCAGGCGTCCCACATGTTGGGGAAGTCGGGGTGCAGCTGCAGCAGGTTGGCGCGGCTGCCGGGGGCGACGGTCTCCCGGCCGCTCGCGACCTCGACCACCGAGGCGATCAGGCCCTCGGCGTCCACCACGACCTCCAGCAGGCCGTTGCGCAGCGTGAAGCCGCCCTCGGGCCGCTCGACCGCCTCGCAGACCGGGCCGGCGACGGCGACGGACGCGGCCCCGCCCGCCGGCACCGAGGAGCGCGGGTGCGGCGCGGCGTTGAACACCAGCTCGCGTCCGCCCGAGGCCTCCCCGGCCAGCGCCTGCTGGGCCGCGCCGATCAGCTCCTCCAGCTCCCCGGCCAGCGCCGCGTACGTGGCCTCGGCCTCGCGGTGCACCCAGGCGATGGACGAGCCGGGCAGGATGTCGTGGAACTGGTGCAGCAGGACGGTCTTCCAGATCCGGTCGAGCTGCTCGTACGGGTAGGCCGCACCGTTGCGCAACGTGGCGGTGGAGCACCAGAGTTCGGCCTCGCGCAGCAGGTTCTCGCTGCGCCGGTTGCCCTGCTTGGTCTTCGCCTGGCTGGTCAGGGTGGCGCGGTGCAGCTCCAGGTAGAGCTCGCCGACCCAGACCGGCGGGTTCGGGTACTCGGCCTCGGCCTTGGCGAAGAACTCGGCGGGCTTCTCCCAGCGGACGGTGGCGGAGCCCTCCAGGTCGTTCATCCGGGCGGCCTTGCCGACCATCTCGCGCGTCGTGCCGCCGCCGCCGTCGCCCCAGCCGGTCGGGGCGAGCGAGTGCCGGGCGACCCCCTTGTCCTTGAAGTTCCGCGCCGCGTGGGCGATCTCGCTGCCCTTCATGGAGCAGTTGTAGGTGTCCACCGGCGGGAAGTGGGTGAAGATCCGGGTCCCGTCGATGCCCTCCCACAGGAAGGTGTGGTGCGGGAACCTGTTCACCTGGCTCCACGAGATCTTCTGCGTCAGCAGCCACTTGGAGCCCGCGTTGCGGATGATCTGCGGCAGGCCGCCGGTGAAGCCGAAGGTGTCCGGCAGCCAGGCCTCCTGGTTCTCCACCCCGAACTCGTCCAGGAAGAAGCGCTTGCCGTGCACGAACTGGCGGGCCATCGCCTCCGAACTCGGCATGTTGGTGTCGGACTCGACCCACATGCCGCCGGCCGGGACGAACCGGCCCTCGGCGACGGCCTTGCGGACCCGGGCGTACACCTCGGGGCGGTGCTCCTTGATCCAGGCGAACTGCTGCGCCTGGGACATGGTGTAGAGGAAGTCCGGCTCGTCCTCCAGCAGCGCGGTCATGTTGGCGGTGGTGCGGGCCACCTTGCGGACGGTCTCGCGCAGCGGCCACAGCCAGGCCGAGTCGATGTGCGCGTGGCCGATCGCGCTGATCCGGTGCGCGGACGGCACGGCGGGCGCGGCCAGCACCCCGGCCAGCTCCGAACGGGCCTGTGCGGCGGTGCCGTTGACGTCCTGGAGGTCGATCGCGTCGAGCGCCCGCTCGATCGCGCGCAGCAGCTGCCAGCGGCGGGCGCCCTCCACCGGCAGCTCGGCCATCAGCTCGCCGAGCACCTCCAGGTCCAGCACCAGCTGCCAGACCGTCTCGTCGAAGACGGCCAGGTCCATCCGGGCCAGCTTGTACTGCGGGCGGTCCCCGGCGGTCTCCTTGTCGCCCAACTCGGTGGGCAGGAAGGGGTGGTAGTCGAGGATGACCGGGTTGGCGGCCGCCTCGACGTGCAGCAGCACCTGCTCCCCGCCGGCCGCCGGAGCGGCGATCCGCACCCACTGGTTCTGCGGGTTGAGGCCCTTCACCGGGGTGCCGTCCGGGCGGTAGACCAGGCCCTCGCACTGGAAGCCGGGCATGTTGGCGTCGAAGCCGAGGTCGATCAGCGCCTCGACGGTGCGGCCGGCCCAGGCCTCGGGGACGGTGCCGGTCACGGTGATCCAGCTGGTGCCCCAGGGCGCGCCCCAGGCGTCGCCGACAGCGATCGGGGCGCGCGGCGCGGCCAGGCCCTCGGCGACCGGGACGGGCTCGCCGGGGGCCGTCCAGATGCCGACCTCCAGCGGGACGGACTCGGGGTACACGGCCGGGCGGATGCGCTCGTCCAGGACGCGCTTGAGGCGGGACTCGACGAGGGTGCGGTCATCGTGCATGTCAGCGGGCTCCGTTGCGTGGCTGAGGGGTTCGGGGCTGAGGGGCGCGCGGCTGGGGGCGCCTGGCCGGGGGAGGACCTAGAGAGAACGTACGCCGTCGGGGTGGACCACCTCGGTGATGCCGCGCGCGGCCAGGTGCGCCCGGTCCTCGGCGCGTTCGGCGAGGACGGTGGTCGGGCGGGCGCCGGCCTCGGCGAGGCGCATGAACGCCTCGTACACCGGGCCGCCGGGCCCGCAGACCGAACGCTTCGGGGAGGTGACCTCGTCGCCGGTGGCGACCACCACGGCGGTGCTGCGCGGTGCGGGCGGCCGCCAGGAGCGGCGGGCCTCGGCGGCGGCCTCGGCGAGCCGGGCGCCGGCCGGCTTGACCTTCCGGTCGGTGGTCAACAGGCCGAGGCTGTATTCGAGTTCGGGGAAGTCGGCGAGTGAGCGGTCCACGTCGTGCGAGCACCACCAGGTGACGCCCCACAGGTCCGGGCAGTCCAGCGCGGCCGCCACGGTGGCCCCGGTGAAGCGGGCCGCGTCCTCGGCGGTGATGTGCGGGGCGGGCGCGCCGACCTCCTGGAGCCAGACCGGGCGGGCCGGGTCGTCCGCCCAGGCCTTGGACAGCTCGACCAGGTAGGCGGCATGCTGCGCGGTGGCGGTGGAGTGGGCGCCGTAGCGCTGGGCGGTGCCGTTGAACACCCAGGAGTGCACGGCGGTGGCGGAGCCGATCCGGGCCGAGTGCCAGGGGGTGAACGGGTGCTCGTCCAGGTACCAGGCGGCGTCGTACGAGGCGTGCAGGTGCAGCCGGCCGGGGGCGCCCTGCTCGCAGGCGTCGAGCATCCGGCGCAGCCACGCCTCGGCCTCGTCGGGGGTGGCCCGGTCGGGGTCGGGGTGCGGGTAGCCGGAGAACTGGTTGATCTCGTTGCCGAGCGTCATCCCGAGGAAGTTGGGCCGCTCGCGCAGCGCCTCGGCGAGGGTGCGCAGGTAGGCGGCCTGGCCGTCGATGACCTCGGGGTCGGTGAAGAGGTTGCGCCGGTGCCAGGTCCGGGTCCAGGCGGGCAGGAAGTCGAAGCTCGACAGGTGGCCCTGGAGGCCGTCCACCGCGACGTCCAGTCCGCGCTCGCCGGCCGCGTCCACCACGGCCGCCAACTGCTCGACGGCGCGCGGGCGGATCAGCGTGCGGTTGGGCTGGAACAGCGGCCAGAGCGGGAAGACCCGGACGTGGTCCAGGCCGAGTCCGGCGATGGAGTCGAAGTCGGCGCGCACGGCGTCGAGGTCGAAGTCGAGCCAGTGGTGGAACCAGCCGACGCTGGGGGTGTAGTTGACGCCGAAGCGGGGGGCGGTGGTCATCGGAGAGCTTCCTCGACTGGGTGGGGCGTACGGGCGGGCGGTGGCGCTATCCCTTGACGGCTCCCTCCTCGACGCCCTTGAAGAAGAAGCGCTGGCAGACGCCGAACACCACGACGATCGGCAGGAAGGCGATCATGGTGCCGGCCGCGATCAGCCGGGGATTGGCGGAGAAGGTGCCGTTGAGGTACTGCAGTCCGACGGTCAGGGTGTACTTCTGCGGGTCGTTGAGCACGATCAGCGGCCACAGGAAGTCGTCCCAGGCACCGATGAAGGTGAAGATGACGATCACGCTGATCATGCCGCGCACGTTCGGCAGGCCGATGTGCCACAGCCGCTGCCAGACGGTGGCGCCGTCCACCAGCGCGGCCTGGTCGAGTTCGACCGGGACGGCGGCGAAGGCGGTGCGCATCAGCAGCACGTTGAGCATCGCGATGGAGCCCGGGAGCGCCACGCCGGCCAGGCTGTCGGCCAGGCCGAGGCCGCGCACCAGCACGTACTGGGAGACGATGGTGACCTCGCCGGGGAGGATCAGGGTGGCGAGGAAGAGGCCGAGGACGAGCTTGGCGCCGCGGAAGCGCAGCCGGGCGAGGGCGTAGCCGGCCAGGGTGCAGCCGACCACGTTCCCGGTGATGCAGACGGCGGCGACGATCACCGAGTTGAGCGCGTAGGTCCACACCGGGATGGTGTCGGCGACCTTGCCGTAGTTGCCGACGGTGGGCTGCTCGGGCAGGAAGACCGGGGTGCGGGTGAAGACGTCCTCGGCGGGGCCCTTGAGGGAGGTGGACAGCTGCCACAGGAAGGGGCCGATCACCAGCAGGAGGACGAGCAGCAGGAGCAGGTAGCGGGTGGCGGTCCCGGCGCGGGAGGGGGTGTTGAAGCCCCGGGAGCCCCGGGAGCCACGGGAGGGCTGGGAGCCGCGGGAGCGCTGGGAGTCGCGTGGGTCGCGCGAGCTTTCGACGGCCTCGGTCGGCTGGTGGCGGGTGGTCACGGGTCAGGCCGCCTTCCGGTTCAGGCGCATCAGGAGCAGCATCGGGCCGAGGGTGACGACGAACAGCAGCAGGCTGAGCGCCGAGGCGTAGCCGAGGTGGCCGTTGAAGCCGCGGCTGTACATCTGGATCAGCATGACCACCGACATGTCCCGCCCGCCGGGGCCGCCCTGGCCGTGGGAGAGCACGTACAGCTCGGAGAAGACGCGCAGCGAGCTCACCGAGATCAGCGCGGAGATGAGGATCATGGTCGGCCGCACCCCGGGCAGGGTGACGTGCCGGAAGCGGCGCAGCGAGCCGGCGCCGTCCACGGCCGCCGCCTCGTGCAGCTCGCGCGGGACGTTGGCGAGGGCGGACAGGTAGATGACCATGTAGTAGCCGAGGCCCTTCCAGACGGTCAGGGCGATGGCGCTGAACAGCAGGAGCCAGCGGTCGGTCAGGAAGGAGACCGGGGAGTCGCTCAGCCCGGTCTGCTGGAGCACGCCGTTGACCAGCCCGCGGTCGTCCAGCACCCAGCCCCAGATCAGCGCCACCACGACGGCGGAGGCGATCACGGGGGTGTAGAAGGCGGTGCGGAAGAAGGTGATGCCGGGGATCTTCCGCTGGACGAGCAGGGCCAGCAGCAGCGGCAGGACGGTCAGCAGGGGTACGCAGACCACCATGAAGACGATGCTGTTGAGCAGGGCGTCGGCGAGCTGCTCGTCGTCCAGCAGGCGGCCGTAGTTCTCCAGGCCGGTGAACTGCCCGCCGCCCAGCGGCTTGGCGTTGGTGAACGACAGGATCACCGTGTTGACGGCCGGCCAGAGGTTGAAGACGGCCAGCCAGACGATCGCGGGCCCGGCGAGCAGCCAGGGGGTGAACCAACGCCGGTGGGTCATGCGGTTGCCTTCCTGGAGCCTGGGGTGGTGCGGGTCATTCCCGGGGAGCGGCGGGTGTGGGGGACCCGCCGCGTCGCCAGTACCGGGTGGGGCGTGGCGGGGTCAGCCCTTGAGCAGTCGGTTGCACTGCTCCACGGCGCTGTCCAGCGCCTGCTTGGAGCTCGCGTCGCCGCTGATGGCCAGGGCGATCTGCTGGTTGACGATGGTGCTCATCGCGTCGTCGACCTGGACGGGCTGGATCAGCTTGGCCTTGGCCAGCGACTTGAAGGCGGTCACCCGGGCGTCGCCCGCGTTGGTGCCGTCGCTCTTGCTGAAGAACGGGTCGTCGGACGAGGCCTTGGTGGACGGGAAGATGCTGGTCAGGTGGGCGAAGGCGGCCTGGTTCTCGGCGCTGGTGACCCAGCGGGCGAGGGCGACCGCGGCGGCCGGGTTCTTGGTGCTCTTGGGGATGGAGACGCCCTGGACGTACAGCGGCGGGGTGGCCAGCGCGGGGGAGGAGACGACCTTCGGCGCCAGCGTCGGGTTGTCGGTGGCGAGGCTGGTGATGTAGTTGGCGCCCGCGGTGGTCCAGGCGGCGGTGCCGGCGTTGAACAGCTTGGAGTTGCCCGCGTAGGTGTTGGTCAGCACGTCCTTGGGCAGCAGGCCCTCCTTGAAGGCGTCGCGGTACTTGTCGAGCAGTGCGGCGGCCTCGGGGGTGTTGAAGGTGAAGGTCTTCCCGTCGTCGGACATGAGCTTCACACCGGCGTTGTAGAGGTCGCCCAGGCCCGGCTTGCGGCTCATCAGATAGGTCTGGCCGCCGGACTTCTCCTTCATCACCCGGGCCTGGGCGATCAGTTCGTCCAGGCTGGCCGGGGGCTTGTTCGGGTCCAGGCCGTTCTTGCTGAGGAGTTCCGAACTCCAGTAGTTCACATCGGTGTTGAGGTACCAGGGGTAGCCGAAGGTGCCGTCCCGGCCGGCGAAGCGGTAGGCGTCGACGCCGCCGGCGACGTACTCGTCGGAGAGCTTGGGGTCGGCCTTGGCGACGTCCAGCAGGAGGTCCTTCCGGGCCAGCGGGAGGGCGAAGTCGGGCGGGAGGTTGACCACGTCGGGCAGGGTGCCGGCGGCGGCCTGGCTGAGCACCTTGTCGGAGTAGCCCTCGCCGGGCTGGTCGAGCCACTCGACCTCGACGCCGGGGTACTTCTTCTTGAAGCCGTCGATGACGCCCTGCATGTAGTCGGTGAACTTGGGCTTGAGCGCCCAGGTCTGCAACGAGACCTTGCCCTTGACCTCACCGGTGGCGGCCGCACTCGCCACGCTGTCGCTGTTCTTGGTGTCGCCTGAGCCGAGTCCGCAGCCGGTGAGTGCTGCCGCGGTGAAGGCCGTTGTCGTCAGTGCCGCCCAGATTCTTCGCATGAGGGTCTCCCGGTCCTGGGGGTGGGTGGGGGATCGTGCTGAGCTCGGGGGTTGTGCCGGATTCCGGAACCTGGCTAACTAAACCGGTCTAGCTATGGCAGGGACTATGCTCCGGCCTAAACTTGGATGTCAAGAGAGGAGCCGGGTTCCGTGGGCAGACCGACGATCGCCGACATCGCCCGCCAGGCCGGTGTCTCCAAGGGCGCGGTGTCCTTCGCGCTCAACGGCCGCCCTGGCGTGAGCGAGGCCACCAGGACCCGGATCCTGCGGGTCGCGGAGGAGATGAACTGGCGCCCGCACAGCGCCGCACGCGCCCTCGGCGGCGCCCGGGCCGACGCCGTCGGCCTGGTGATCGCCCGCCCGGCCCGCACCATCGGGGTCGAGCCGTTCTTCAGCCAACTGCTCTCCGGGCTCCAGGCGGTGCTCTCGGCCAGCTCCGTCGCGCTGCACCTGATGGTGGTCGAGGACACCGCCGCCGAGATCGGGGTCTACCGCCGCTGGGCCTCCGAGCACCGGGTCGACGGCTTCATCGTGGTCGACCTCCAGGTCAAGGACCCGAGACTGCCGGTACTGGACGGCCTCGGACTGCCCGCGGTCGTCCTGGGCGGCCCCGGCAAGGGCGGCAACCAGCTGCGGATCTGGGCCGACGACCGGGAGGCGATGCTCTCGATCGTCGACTACCTGGCCGCGATCGGGCACCGCCGGATCGCCCACCTGGCCGGGCTGCCGCACTTCCAGCACACCCAGCGGCGGATCCGGGCGCTGCGCGACGCCTCGCGCCGGCTCGGCCTGGAGGAGGCCGTGTCGGTGCCGACCGACTTCAGCGACGCGGAGGGCGCGGCCGCCACCCGCACCCTGCTCTCCCGGGCCGGGCGGCCCACCGCGATCGTGTACGACAGCGACGTGATGGCCGTCGCCGGGCTCGGCGTGGCGGGGGAGATGGGCGTCGCCGTCCCCGGCGAGCTGTCCATCGTCTCCTTCGACGACTCGGTGCTCGCCCGGATCGTCCACCCGCCGCTGACCGCGCTCAGCCGGGACACCTTCGCGCTCGGCGAGCAGGTCGCCCGCAGCCTGCTGGAGGCCCTGGACGAGGCCGGGCCCGGGCGCGACCTCCAGATGCCCACGCCGCGGCTGACCGTGCGGGAGTCCACCTCGCCGCCCGGCGGGCCCGTCCCGGCGGGCTCGGCCTCCTCCGGTGCTCCCGGGGCGGCCGTCGGCTCACTCCCCGGAGTGGTTGCTGCGCGAGTCGTTGACAGCGGTTCTGAACCGGTTTAGCCTCGCAGCGCCAAGCGGGTCCAGCTCGGCGCGGGCCGCTGCACCGCTCGGCGCGCACTGCTCGGCGTGTACCGCCGTACTCCGTCCGGCTTCCGCCGCGCCCGTACGTCGAGGAACCGCCGCAGCGGTGACGGCCCCCACTCGCACCGCTTCCGCACCGTCCCATCTGATCCGGCACCGGCACGCCCGCATGCACCCGGCCCCCGTACCCGACGGCGGGCCCGCCCCCACCCTCCTCCGCTCGATCGGAGCCAGCGCATGTCACGACGCCTCCCCCTGCTGCTCAGCGCCGCCCTCGCGACGGCCGCGCTGACCGCCGTCCCCTCGGCCTCGGCTTCGGCCGCCCCGGCACCCGCCCCGGCGCCCGCCGCCACGGCCGGTCAGGGCAGCCAGCCCTACGCCTCGTACTGGTACCCCAGCGGCATCCTCGGCTGGGACCCGGCCACCGACCCGGACGCCCGGTTCAACCGCTCGCGCGTCCCCCTCCAGCCGCGCACCAGCGACCCGGCGCTCAAGGCGAACCCCAACGCCCGTACCGGCGAAGGCCGGATCGCCTCGCTGGTGTCCTTCGGCCCCACCTCCAACAACCCCTCGCAGGGCTCCGCCGACCCCAACTACTACGCCTTCGGCTACTGGCAGTACGTCGACAAGCTGGTGTTCTGGGGCGGTTCGGCCGGCGAGGGCCTGATCCTCGCTCCCAACCCGACCGTCATCGACGCCGCCCACCGCAACGGCGTCAAGGTCTACGGCACGGTGTTCTTCCCGCCCGGCGCGTACGGCGGCCAGATCCAGTGGGTGCGCGACTTCGTCCAGAAGTCCGGCAGCCGGTACCCCGTTGCCGACAAGCTCGTCCAGGCCGCGCAGTACTACGGCTTCGACGGCTGGTTCATCAACCAGGAGACCGGCGGCGGCGATTCGGCCCTCGCCGGCGAGGTGCGCAACCTCATGCAGTACACCAAGGCGCAGAGCGGCACCGAGTTCATGTGGTACGACGCGATGACCACCTCCGGCGCGGTGAACTGGCAGAACGCCCTCACCTCCGCCAACTCGCCGTTCCTGCAAGACGGTTCGAAGAAGACCTCGGACTCGATGTTCCTGAACTTCGACTGGTCGGCGAGCGGCCTGAACTCCTCCCGGGCGCTCGCCCGCCAACTCGGCCGCAGCGAGTACGACCTCTACTCCGGCATCGACACCGAGGCCAACGGCTACAACTCCTCGGTGGACTGGAACAGCCTCTTCCCGTCCGGCAAGCCGCACACCACCTCGCTGGGCCTCTACCGCCCGGAGTGGACCTGGAAGTCCGCCACCGACCGCGCCGACTTCTACGCCAAGGACGCCCGCTACTGGGTCGGCGCCGCCAACGACCCGTCCCGGACCGACCTCTCGTCGAGCTGGCCCGGCCTGGCCGGGTACGTCGCCGAGTCCTCGCCGATCACCGCCAAGCCCTTCGTCACCAGCTTCAACACCGGGCAGGGCGACTTCTACAACGCGGGCGGCACCCGGGTCGCCACCGGCGGCTGGAACAACCTCTCGCTCCAGGACGTCCCGCCCACCTACCGCTGGATGGTCGACTCCGCGGGCAGCAAGCTGACCCCGACCGTCGACTTCACCGACGCCTACCAGGGCGGCTCCTCGCTGCGCCTGACCGGCACCCTGGACGCCGCCAACACCGTGCGGCTGTACGAGACCAGGCTGCCGGTCGCGGCGACGACCAAGCTGGACCTGGTGGTCAAGACCCCGGCCGCCGGACCCACCAGGCTCAAGGCCGCCGTCGCCTTCACCGACTCCCCGAAGAGCTTCACGACCATCGACGTCGGCGCCGAGACGGGCACCGGCTGGGAGCGGCACACCCTCGACCTCTCCCCGTACGCGGGCCGCACCATCGCCCAGATCGCGCTCCAGGTCGACGGCTCCGACCCCTCCTACGACCTCCGGGTCGGCCAAGTCGCCGTCTACGACGGTACGGTGGAGACCCCGGCGGCGCCGGGCGGTCTCACCGTGCTCGGCGCCAGCGACGTGACGCCCGGCTCCAGCCAGTCCCTGCGACTGTCCTGGACGGCCGCGCCCGGCGGCAACGTGCACCACTACGAGGTGTACCGGCGCAACGCCGACGGCAGCCGGACCTTCCTCGGTGCCACCCCCAACGACGCCTACTTCGTCGGACGCCTCGACCGGGCCGGTACCGAGGCCGCCACCACGCTGGACGTCGAGGCGGTGTCCACCACCTATGGGCGCTCCAACGCCGCGAGCACGACCGTGGGTTGGAACAGCACGCCGCCGACCTCGACCAATCTGGCACTGAACCGCCCGGCCACCGCCTCCGGCCAGTGCAACGCCAACGAGGGCCCGGCCAAGGCCGTCAACGGCAGCGTCAGCGGCGGCACCGGCGACAAGTGGTGCACCCTCGACTCCGCCAAGTGGCTGGAGGTGGACCTCGGTTCGGTGAAGCAGCTGTCCAAGCTCGTGGTCAAGCACGCGTCGGCGGGCGGCGAGAGCGCCTCGTACAACACCCGGGACTTCTCCCTCCAGGTCCGGTCCGCCGCCACCGACCCCTGGACGACGGTCGCCGATGTCACCGGCAACACCGCCGGCACCACCACCCACCCGGTGAACACCACCGCCCGCTACGTGCGGCTGGTCGTCACCAAGCCCACCCAGAACACCGATCCGGCCGCCCGCATCTACGAGTTCGAGGCCTGGGGCGCCTAGCCTCGCCCGCCCGCTTCTTCGGACCTCCCCTCCGGAAAGGAACCACCCCCGTGCCGGTCACCATCACCGCCGTCGAGAGCACCGACCTGTTCGTCGGCCCCGAGGACGCCCCGCGCCAGATCCTGCGGGTCACGACCGAGGGCCCGGCCGCCCGGATCACCGTCAGCGGCCCGGGCGTCCGCGGCGAGGCGACCGGCACGGGGCTGGTCGAAGTCCCGCTGGAGATCGGCCCCGAGGCCCGGCCGGGCGACCGGATCCCGGTCACCGTCCGGGCGGAGGGCGACGCCCAGGGCGGGGCCGCCACGGACGGGGCCACGGACGGAGCCGCGGAAGGAGTCGTGGAAGGAGTCGTGGAGGTCGCCGAACCCGGGTGGACGATGTTCCTGGTCTCGCACTTCCACTACGACCCGGTCTGGTGGAACACCCAGGCCGCCTACACCTCCCCGTGGGAACTGCTCTCCGCCGACGCCACCACCCGGCCGCTCTGGGAACGCAACGGCTTCGCCCTCGTCGACGCCCATATGGACCTCGCCCTGCGCGACCCGGTGTACAAGTTCGTCCTCGCCGAAGTCGACTACCTGAAGCCGTACTTCGACCAGCACCCGGAGCGCCGCGAGACCCTGCGGCAGCTGCTGGAGCGCGGCCAGGTCGAGCTGGTCGGCGGGACGTACAACGAGCCCAACACCAACCTCACCGGCGCCGAGACCACCATCCGCAACATCGTCTACGGCATCGGCTACCAGCGCGACATCCTCGGCGGCGACCCGCGGACCGCCTGGCAGCTCGACGTGTTCGGCCACGACCCGCAGTTCCCCGGCCACCTCGCCGCGGCCGGCCTCACCGGCAGCGCCTGGGCGCGCGGCCCCTTCCACCAGTGGGGCCCGATCCAGAAGAACTTCCGCGAAGCCAAGGACGACGCCCGGGTCATGCAGTTCCCGAGCGAGTTCGAGTGGATCGCCCCCGGCGGCGAGGGCGTGCTCACCCACTACATGCCGCACCACTACTCGGCCGGCTGGTGGATGGACTCCTCGCCCGACCTCGCCACCGCCGAACAGGCCGTCTACGAGCTGTACCGGAAGCTCAAGCCGGTCGGCGCGACGAAGAACCTGCTGCTGCCGGTCGGGACGGACTACACCCCGCCGAACAAGTGGGTCACCGAGATCCACCGCTCGTGGGCCGACAAGTACCTCTGGCCGCGCTTCGTCTGCGCCACCCCGCGCGACTTCCTCGACGCCGTCCGCGCCGAACTCGCCGCCACCGGACGGCGGCCCAGCCCGCAGACCCGCGACATGAACCCGGTGTACACCGGCAAGGACGTCTCCTACATCGACACCAAGCAGGCCCAACGGGCGGGCGAGGTCGCGGCGGTGGACGCGGAGAAGCTGGCCACGCTGGCCGCCGTGCACGGACTCGGCCGCTACCCGGCCGCCGCGCTCGACAAGGCCTGGCGCCAACTCGCCTACGGGGCGCACCACGACGCGATCACCGGCTCCGAATCCGACCAGGTGTACCTGGACCTGCTCGGCGGCTGGCGCGAGGCCCACGACCTGGCCGCCGCCGTCCGGGACACCGCGCTGGACGCGCTCACGGCCCGGATCGCCACGGCGGGCCGGGGCTCGGCCGTGGTCGTGACCAACACGCTGTCCTTCGACCGGACCGACCTGGTCGCCGTCGAACTCCCGGACGGCGTACGGTCGGTGCGGGTGCTGGACGACCGTGGCGAGGCCGTGCCGAGCGCCGTCGACCGGGGCACCCTGCGGTTCCTGGCCACCGACGTCCCCGCGCTCGGCTGGCGGACCTGGCGGATGGTGGAGGGCGCAGCCCCGCAGCCGTGGACGGAGGCGGAAGGCGCGGTCATCTCCAACGGGCGGTACCGCGTCACCGCCGACCCGGCGCGCGGCGGCGGGCTCTCCTCGGTCCACGACCTGCTCCACGAGCGGGAGTTGATCCAGGACGGACGGATCGGCAACGAACTGCGCGTCTACCAGGAGTACCCGCAGCACCCCGACTTCGGCGAGGGCCCCTGGCACCTGGTCCCGAGCGGCCCGGTGGCCGGCTCCGGGGAGTCCGCCGCCGCCGTCCGCCGGGAGACCGGGCCGCTCGGCGAGCGCCTGGTCGTCGAGGGCACGGTCGACTCCGTCCGGTACCAGCAGACCGTGACCCTGTGGCGCGGGCTCGACCGGGTGGACTGCCGGACCCGGGTCCTGGACTACTCCGGCGCCGACCGGCTGCTGCGGCTGCGCTTCCCGGTGGACGTCCCCGGTGGACTGCCGGTCAGCGAGGTCGCCGGCGCGGTGGTCGGACGCGGCTTCGCCATGCCGGACGTCGACTCGGCGGAGGCGCCGTGGACCCTGGACAACCCGGCGAACACCTGGTTCGGGCTCGGCGCCACGGCGCGCGTCGACCTCACCGACCAGGCGGGGACAGCCGTCGGCTCGCGCGCCCTCGGCGTGGCGGAGGTCGTCGTCCCGACACTGGACGATGCCGCCGACGCCCGGCCGCTGGTGGTCGCGCTGGCGCGGGTCGGCGTCACGGCCACGACCTCGGGCGCCGACTGGGCGCGGTACGGCTGGCTGGACGTGGACTCCAACCTGCCGGACTTCCGCATCGTCGTCGGAGGCCCGGACGTCAACGACGCGGCACGGGAGTTGATCGAGCGCGCCGGCGAGGAGTACGCGACCGTCCTGAAGGCGCACGGCGCGGTGTGGGTGCCGGCGCTGACCCCGCTCGCCGAGGTCTGGCAGCCGGACGCCGACCTGCGCGACCTGCGGGCGCTGCCCGCGCTGATCGTGGCGGACCCCTCCGCGCTGGTCGACGACCTCGCCGACGCCCGGATCGCCGCCGTCTGCCCCTCCGCCGGTGCCGAACACCTCGCCGACCGGCTCGCCGACCGCACCGTGGCACTGCTCAGCTTCGGCCTGCCCGGCTTCGCCGTCGACGCCACCGGTGCCCTGCACCTGTCGCTCATGCGCTCCTGCACCGGCTGGCCCTCCGGCGTCTGGATCGACCCGCCCCGGCGGACCCTGCCCGACGGATCCTCCTTCCAACTCCAGCACTGGACACACGAGTTCGGCTACGCGCTGGTCGGCGGGGACGGCGACTGGCGGGACCGGACACTGCCCGCGCAAGGCCAGGAGTTCAACCACCCGCTGTACGCCCGGATCGCCCCGGCGCAGGAGGGCCCGCTGCCGGCCACCCTGTCCTGGCTGCGGGTCGAGCCGCAGCGCGAGGTGCTGCTCGGCGCGCTCAAGCCGGCCGGCAACCCGATCGCGCACGGCTCGGCGGCCCGGGGCGGTGCCCAGAGCGGTGCCGGGGCCGGGACCGGTGCCGGAGGCGACCTCACGGTCCGGCTGGTCGAGGCCACCGGGCTCGGCCGGACGGCGCGGTTCGGCGGCGCGCTCTTCCTCGACGAGGTCCGACCGGCCGACCTGCTGGAACGCCCGCTCGGTGCCGCTGCCGAGGCCCTGGACCTCCCCGGCTCCCGGATCGCCACCCTGCTGGCCACCCCCGGCGTCACCGCCCCGGCGGACGGACCCGTCCTCGGCCCGGTCGCCGAACCCGCCCAGCCCGTCCACGCCCGCTACTGGCTGCACAACCGCGGCCCGGCGCCGCTCGGCTACCTGCCGGTGTCCATCGGCGCCTCGCCCGGGCTGCTGCGCACGGCGGGTGAGCCGGTGACGCTGTCCGTCGCCCTCTCCTCCCAACTGCGGGACGCGGCGGTCGAGGGCACGGCGGTGGTCCTGCCGCCCGAGGGCTGGGCGAGCAGCCTCGGCAGCCGCCCGTACCGGCTCGCACCCGACGGTCACCTCCGCTTCCCGGTCACCCTCACCCCGCCGGCCGACGTCCGGCCCGGCCTGCACTTCGCCGCCGTCCGGATCGAACACGACGGCCAGCGGATCGAGGACGTGGTGACCATCGCCGTCGGCGACCTCCCCGAGCTGCTGCCCGTCCCCGGGGACACCCCCGAGGACTGGACGGCCGCCCAGGGCAGCAAGGCCACCACGGGGCGCGACACCGGCCTGTCCGTCGAGGTCTCGCACGAGACCCTGCGGGTCGCCCCCGGCGGTCGCGCCACCCTGGGCCTCACCCTCACCAACCGCACCCGCGGCGAGATCCGCGGCGAACTGCAACTGGTCTCGCCGTGGGGCACCTGGGGCGCCGTCGCCGACCCGGTGCGCGGCTTCACCGTCCCGGCCGACTCCGTCGCCACCGTGGACTTCGCCGTCGCCGTCCCCGAGGCGACCGACCCGGGCGCGTACTGGGCCCTCGCCAAGGTGATGTGGTTCGGCCGCTGCCAGTACGCCCCGACCGTCGCCCTGGTGGTGGAGGCATGACCCTCGGCCTGCTCGACGGACACCCCGTCCCACGCACCGCCCTCGACCGCAGGCTCGCCGCCCTCCGCACCGGCCCGCGCTCCACGGCCCTCCCGCAGCCCGGCAGTTCGGAGGACCGCCAGCTCACCCGGTGGGTCGCCCAGGTGCTCCTCACCGAGGCGCTCTGCGCGACGGTCGCCGCCGAACGCGACCTTCCCGTCGGCGGGGCCGGCCCCGCCCGCCTCGACCAGCAGGCCGCCGTCGAACTCGGCTCCATCACGGCAGCCGCCTACGAGGGCAGCGCCGCCGTCCGGGCCGTCTACCGGGCCGTCACCGCCGACACCGAACCCTCCCCGGCCGACATCGCCCACTACCGCACCCTGACCGCCCGCCCGCCGGCCACCCGCTGGCACATCGCCCTCCCCGACGGCGGCTTCGAGGCCGACCCCGACACGCTCCCGACCGCCCTCGCCGAAGCCCTCCGCGAAGCCCCGCCCGGCGCGTGGGTCACCGTCGGTTCCTGGACGGCGACCCTCCTCGCCACCCTGACCGTCCCCCGCGACCCGGACCCCGCCCCCGCCCTGCGCGACGCCGCCCGCCGCGCGGCGTTCGTCCGCTGGCTCGACGGCGAACGCGCCCGACGCCTCACCCTGGTCGAAGGACTGGAACACCCCGGCGACCCCGCCCAACCCGACAACCACCACCGCCACTGAGGCAGTCCACCCCCGGCCCGCCGCGTCCACCCGGATGCGGCGGGCCGGCGCCGTTCGGGCGTCCGGTCGCGTTCGGTGGGCTACTTGACCAGGCGGAAGCCCGGCCGTTCGGCCCAGGCGCGCAGGAACTCGGCCGTGATCAGCGCGGTGTCCCACGCGTCGTCCGCGAGCCCGAGCAGGCCCGGGAGTCCGGAGACCACCGCCCGCTGCCCGTCCGCCAGTTCGGCCCTGCAGACGCCGCCGACGACGTCCAGGACGGCGGCAGTCAGCAGGGCCGTCGCGACGTGGTCGACCTGCCGGTTGCGGCCGGCGCTGACGTTGACGGCTTGGACCGGCCGGAACCCGAGGACGGCCTCGACCTCCGACTGGTCCTCGTGCTCGGCCTCGAAGGTGGACTCGTCACCGGCGCCGGCCCCTATCAGGTAGAGCGAGAACGACCGTTGGGAGTCCTCGCGCCGTGGGGTGGCCCCCGCCGGGGCCGTGAGCCCCTCGTCCGTGGACCGCTCGCCGCCGGTGTCGGCGATGCCCAGCCGCTCCACCGGCACGTTGACGTGGAACGCGCCCGGGCGCTCCTCGTGGAAGAGGCAGGAGAGCCCCACCACCAGGGCGCGGAACTCCCGCAGCACGGCGGGGGCTACGGGCTCCGCGAGATCGATCACCAGGGTCGGACCAGCCATGCGCGGAGCTTAGGGCATGGCCGGTCCGTGCCGTCGCGGTCCGTCAGGCCGACGGGTCGGGTGCCGGCACCGAGAGGATCCGCCGGAGGGCGGCGAGCAGGTACGTGTCGTCGTCGGCGGGCGGGTGCGGGGCGCGCCAGGCGATGTGGCCGTCGGGGCGGACGAGGAGTGCCGTGCTCTGCGGGGCAGGCACGGGCGGCAGCGGGCGGACGGTGACGGGCAGGCCGGCTGCCGTGGCGGTGTCGGCCTGGTGCTGCCAGGCGGACGCCTCGGCTGGTGCCAGCAGGGCGAAGCCGGGGCCGACCAGGTCCAGGGTGGACGAGGCGCCGGGCGTCCCGGTGAGCGGGAGGTGGGGGAGCCGGGTGCCGGGCGCGCCGCCGGGGTGTTCGTGCTCCGGGTCCAGCGGGGGCCGGACGGGGCTCGCCGGGTCGGTGAGGACGGCGGTGGAGCGGTAGGCCGCCGTGAGCAGCAGCTCGTCGTCGATCCGGTAGCCCGCCCGGGCACGGGAGTTGGCGAGGGAGATGTCGATGACCTGCCGGGCCACCGGGCGCCGCTCGGCCTCGTAGGTGTCCAGCAGGGCCTCGCCGGCCGTCCCGGAGACGACCGCGGCGAGCTTCCAGGCCAGGTTGTCGGCGTCGCCGATGCCGGTGTTCATGCCGTGCCCGCCGGTCGGGGGCACCGCGTGGGCCGCGTCGCCCGCGAGCAGCACCCGGGAGCGGCGGTAGGCCGTGGCGAGCCGGGCGTCCATCCGCCAGGTCATGGTGTCGCGGACGGTGACCGGCAGGTCGGGCAGTCCGGCGGCGTCGCGGACGAGGGCGGCCAGCCGCCGGTGGTCGGTGCGGAGCGTCGCGGCGTCCTCGCGCCCGGCCGAGCCGGGGTCGTCGGGGTCGTACGGGTGCTGGTAGATCCAGTGCCGGTCGTTGTCGACGGCGAGGAAGCCGCCGCGGCCCGGCGCGGTGAGGAAGTAGGCGGCGCTGGCGCGGTCGGCCACGACCTCGCCCAGCGGTGCCTCGAAGCGGACGCTGAGGAAGTGCCCGAGGCCGGTCGGCCCCTCCATGGCGATCCCGGCCGTCTCGCGGACGGTGCTCGCCGCGCCGTCGCAACCGACCAGCCAGTCGGCGCGGACGGTGTGCCGCTCGCCGGTGATCCGGTCCTCCAACTGCGCCTGTACGCCCGAGCCTTGGCCGTCGTCGTGCTGGGTGAACGAGGCCTGGGTGAACGAGGCCCGGACCGATGAGGCCTCGGCGGACGGGACCTCGGTGAACGAGAGCAGCCGGGTGCCGAACCGGACGGCGTCCGGGGCGAGTTCGCGGGCCCGGCGGAGCAGGACGGGTTCCAGGGCGTCCTGGGAGCAGATCAGGCCGGGGGAGGGGGTGCGCCCGGTGCCGTCCGTGTCCCCGCCGGCCACCCCGGTGCGGACGAAGTCCGGGTCGACGAGGTCGCGTCCCCGGTAGAAGTACACCTGTGAGGCCGGGAGTCCGGCCTGCCGGACCTCCTCCTCCAGGCCGCACCGCCGGAGGATCTCCATCGAGCGTGCCGACACCCCGCGCGCCTTGGGGTGCCGTGCGGTGCCGGGGTGGGCCTCGACCAGCAGGTGCGGCACGCCGTACCCGGACAGCAGGACCGACAGGGTGAGGCCGACCGGGCCGCCGCCGGCGATGAGGACGGACGTCGTTGCCGGGAATTCCATTCCACCCCTCCGTAACGTCTAATGCGTTCATTTGACGTTACCATGGTGGGGAGGCGACACCCGAGACGAAGGCGGCCCCATGGCGCAGCACAGGTCCACCCCCCAGGGCCCCGACGACGACAACCCCCGCGGTCTCCACTTCCTCGCCGAACTCGCGAACACCGTCCGCGAGGACCCGGAGGTCGGCCCCGCCGAACTCCAGGCCCTCCTGGAGCGCCACGGCGGCCCGCCCTTCCGCCTCACCGGGGCCGACGCCCGCGAACTCCGCGCCGCCACCGCCCACGTGACCGCCGTCCTCGGTACCGACGACCCCGACGAGGCGGCCGAGGCGATCAACACCCTGCTCGACCGCCACCCGCCCCGCCCCCGGCTGGTCCGCCTCCCTGGCCGCCCCTGGTCCCTGCACACCCGGGCCCCCGCCGACGCCGGCCTCACTCACTGGCTGCTCTCCACCGCGGCCCTCGCCCTCGGCCTGTGGCTCAGCGAGCGCGGCGGCTGCGCCTGGGGGCAGTGCGCCGCCCCGGGCTGCGGGCGCTTCTTCGTCGACACCGGCCGCCGCACCCCCCAGCGCTACTGCTCCCCGCGCTGTGCCACCCGGGTCCGGGTCGCCGCCCACCGGGCCCAGCGGGCCGCCGACTGACGGACCGCCGGACACGGCCCGGCCCCGGCCGCCCTGCGGGGGTGCGGGCGACCGGGGCCGGGAGCTCGGGGGTGTCGCGTCAGTGCTGCAGGACCTCGATCATGTAGCCACCGCAACCGTTGCCGGTGCGCATCGAGGTGACCCACCACCCGGCCGGGATGGTCGAGTTGGCGCACACGTTGATCCCGTTGAAGAGGTTGTTGGTGATGGACTCCACCAGGTGCCCGCCGCAGCCGTTGGCCTGCTGGGCCGAGGTGACCACGTAGCCCGGCGGGATCGGCGAGTCGCCGCAGACGTTGATGCCCGCGAACGGCACGGCGATGTTCCCGCCGAGGTGGCCGCCGCAGCTGTTGGTCTGGTTCTCGGCGGTGACCACCCAGCCGGACGGGATGGGGGAGTCCATGCAGATGTTGATGCCGTTGTAGAGGCTGCTGGTGATGTTCTCGCCCAGGTGTCCGCCGCAGCCGTTGGTGGTCTGCTCGGCGGTGATCACCCAGCCGGGCGGGACGGTCGAGTCGGCGCAGATGTTGATGCCGTTGTAGAGGTTGGCGGTGATGTTCCCGCCGAGGTATCCGCCGCAGCTGTTGGTCTGGTACTCGGCCGTGATCACCCAGTTGGGCGGGATGGGGGAGCTCATGCAGATGTTGATGCCGTTGTAGAGGCTGCCGGTGATGTTCCCGCCGAGGTGGCCGCCGCAGCTGTTGGTCTGGTATTCGGCGGTCACCACCCAGTTGGACGGGATGGGGGAGTCCATACAGATGTTGATGCCGTTGTACGGCGCCTGGACGGTCAGCTCCAGGTAGCCGCCGCAGCTGTTGCTGGTGCGTTCGGAGGTGATCACCTGGCCGGGCGGGACGGGCGAGTTGCCGCAGATCGTGGAGGCCGAGGCGGGAGCGGCGAACGCCACGAGGCCGCCGACGAGGACGGCCAGCGTGGCGACGACGCGGCCGAGCCAGTGTGCGAGGGGTTTCATGCGGTCTCCCGGAGGGGTGGACGTTCCCGGACGGTTCCCAGCTGGTCCCGGGCGGTCCCGGACGGTCCCGGACGGGACGGGTGGTGCACCGGCGAGTCCGGCGGTCCCGGTGCGCCCACCACACTGGCGGGCCGGTCGGTCGCGGCCAACACCGTCGGGACTCGGACAAACAATCACGGAAAACGATCAACCCCTGGTCGCCGACCGAACCGGTGCGGACAATCTCGTCCGGACAATCAATCAGCGCGATGCCGGTGCGGCATCGTCGGACGGGGGAGGGCGCGGTGGGCCGCAGACAACGGAGCCTGGACCCCGACGCGGGGCCGGTCGCGGACTTCGCCCTGCGGCTGCGCGCCCTGCGCGAGCGGGCCGGCAACCCGACCTTCGCCACGATGAGCCGGCGCGTGCACCGGTCGACGACCGTCCTCTCGGAGGCCGCCGGCGGGGTGGACCTGCCGACCTGGGCGACGGTCGAGGCCTTCGTGGAGGCCTGCGGCGTGACCGACCCCGGGCCGTGGCGCGACCACTGGGAGCGGGCCCGCGACGCCCTGGAGGAGCCCGGGCCCGCTCCGGAGCCCGCCGATCCGGCGCCGGCGCCGCCACTCCAGGGGGCCGCGCAGCCCGCTCCCGCAGCCCGGACAGCCGCTGCTCACACGCCCGCTGGTCACATGTCCGCTGCTCACACGTCCGTCGGTCGGACGCCCGAAGCCCAGGCCCCCGCGCCGCAGGCCCCGCGCTGGTGGGCCTCGCGCACCGCCGTCGCGGCCGCCGCACTCGCCGTCAGCCTGACCGCCGGTCTGCTGACGGGCCTCCGGCTCGCCCACGACGCCCCGTCGCCGCAGGCCGGCCCGCAGCCGACGCCGACCCGGGCCCTGCCCACCGTCGTCATCGTCCCGCCGCCCGTACCGCTGCCCTGGCCGGCCGCCGGCTCCGGCTGCGACGCCCGCACCCACTGGGTCTACCAGTACGACCACGCCTACCAGGGCCAGGTCTACGCCCTCCTCGCCCGCCCCGACGGCACGCCCGCCGACACCGACACCACCCTCACCTGGGGCGCCTGGCGCTGGCAGCACCCGGTGACCGTCCAGCCGGGCGCGCCCGCCCAGACCGCCGGCGGCACCCTGCTCCTCTTCACCAAGCTCGACACCAGCCTCCGCGACCCCCTCGTCACGGTCGACACCGCCACCCCGGTCTGCGCGGCCTTCGGCACCGCCGGCCCCACCTCCGTGGCCCCCCTCGTCACCGTCGACGCCAACCAGGGCTGGACCGGCACCGAACCGACCGCCGACACCCCGGACGACCCGTCGACCGTCCCGGACCGGCCGTCGGCCACCCCCGGCTAGCAACGGCCCCCGGGTGGCCACGGCCCCGGGTAGCCACGGCCCCGGGTGGCCCCGGCCGTCCCCGTGCGGCCGGCGGTCACCGAACTCCCGGCCCGCACTCGACCGCACGATCGACTCGCGCACGTCGTCCCCGTGGTACGGAACGGACCCGTGGGGCGCGCGGACGGCCGCGATGCGCCGGGGACGTACGCACCACCGTGCGCCGGGCCACGCCGTTGACGGCGGTCGTTCGGGTACGTCAGGCTCGGTGGACCGCCGGGGACGGGGGCGCCGGCCGTGCCGGGGCCGCCAGGTTGCCGCCCCGGCCGGGATCGTCCAGCGCGCACCCCTTCCCGGAGGTACCGCCATGTCCCTGCGCCGCCCCGCCCTGCCCGGATCCGCCCTCGGGTCCGCCGTCGCCGCCCTGAGCCTCGCTTCCCTGACCCTCGCCGGCCTGCTGCTCCCGGCCGGGGCCGCCCATGCGGCTCCGACCGCCGACTCCTGCGCCCAGAACTGGAGCATCAGCTCCGCCGAGGGCTACGCGAACGGGAAGTGGTGCAACGAGAACACCAAGGTCGTCGGGACGGTGCACGACACCAGGTCCGACGGCCGCTGTCCGTTCGTGCGCGGCAACCTGTCCAACGGGGGCTACGTCGACAGCGACTGGGCGGGCGGCAACGGAAAGTCCCGGGCGATCACCCTCTACGCCCCCTCGGGGACGCGCTTCACCAGCGTCACGATGCGCTACATCAGTTGCTGACGAAGCGTCATCCGCCCGCGAGCCCGAGGGTTCGCGACCCGACTCCACTGGCCGTCAAATCCCGTGCACGGACCTTGTGTCGACGATTTCGGCGTTGCTAGCTTCGCCGTGTGACCTCGCGCTACCGGTCCATTCTCGCGGAAATCCTGACCCCGTCCGACCACGCCGCCGGCTGGCGCGTGCGGCACGCCGCGCCGTGGTGGATGGTGAGCCCGCCGCACCACGCCCCGCGCCGGCAGGGCTGGAAGCTCCATCTGTCGGCGACCCCGGCCTCGGCGCCGGAGGTGCTGGCGCGGGCCGGCCGGGTGCTCGTCGCGCGCGGCTGCGCCTTCAAGTGCGCGGCCGGGCCGAGGGTCACCGCCGAGCTGACCGGGACCCGGGCGCCCCGGGCGCAGTCCGGCAAGTTCCTCACCGCCTACCCGGCCGACGACGGACAACTCCGGCTCCTCGCAGCCGAGTTGTCCGAGGCGACGGCCGGGCTGTCCGGCCCCGCCATCCTGTCCGACCGCCGCTACCGGCCGGACAGCGTGGTGCACTACCGCTACGGCTGCTTCCTCCGGTCCCGGGTGCTCAACGACGAGGGCTTCTACGAGGGCCGGCTGGTGGCGCCGGACGGCAGCTTCCACGCCGACGAGCGCAACCCCTGGTTCTCGCCGCCCCCGTGGGCCGAGGACCCGTTCGCGCCGGCGCCCTCCGCCCCCGTCCCGTCCGCCGCGCCCCGGCGCCGGGGCGGCCCGGTCCTGCTGGCCGGGCGGTACCTGGTCAAGGAGGCGATCCGGCACTCCAACCGAGGCGGGGTCTACCGTGCCGAGGACACCCGCACCGGCGACACCGTCCTGCTCAAGGAGGCCCGGCCGCACGTCGGCGCCGAGCCGGACGGCCGGGACGCCAGGGCACGGCTGCGCCACGAGGCGGAGGTCCTGGAGGGACTCGCCCCGCTGGGCGTCACCCCCCGGGTACGCGAGCTGTTCGAGGCCGGCGGCCACCTGTTCCTGGTCGAGGACCTGATACCGGGGCGCACCCTGCAGCAGTGGACCGCCGAGCACCTGGACCGGGGTGACGGGCAGGTTCCGCTCCCGGCCGCCGTCGGACTCGCCCGCGCACTCGTCGGGCTGCTCGGCGAGGTGCACGCCGCCGGGTTCGTCCTGCGCGACCTCAAGCCCGGGAACGTCATCATGACCCCGGAGGACCGGCCGGTCCTGGTCGACCTGGAACTCGCCGTCCGGACCGGCTCCACCGCGTACCCGGCGGGCACCCGCGGCTTCACCGACCCCGACTGCCTCGACCCCGGGCCGCTCGACGTCGGTCACCTCGACCCCGGTCACCCTGACACCGTGCCCGCCCCCGCGCCCGCGCCCGGCCCGGCGGCGGACTGCTTCAGCCTCAGTGCGACCCTGCTGCACGCGGTGGGCGGCATCAGCCCCGTCCTCGCCGCTGATGGTGCACCGGCCCGGCCGACCGGCGAACGGCTCGCCGCCCTGGTCGCCGCGGCCGCGGACCGGGTCGCGCTGCGCGCCCTCGCACCCCTGGTCACCGGGCTCTCGGCGGAGGCGCCGCAGCGCTGGACGCTGTCGGACGCGGCCGGCTACCTCGCCGCCGGCACCGCCCCGCGCCCCACCGCGCCCGTCCTGTCGGCACCCCCGGCACCCCCGGCACCCCCGGAACCCCCGGAACCCCAGGCACCGCCGACCCCCCGACGCCTCGTCGAGGACGGCCTCGCCCACCTCGCCGCCACCATGGACCCCTCGGCCGAGTACCTCTGGCCCGCCCCGCGCTCCCTGCCGGACGGCGACCCCTGCAACGTCCAACTCGGCGCGGCCGGAGTGCTCGCCGTGCTCGCCCGCGCCGTCCGCTGCGGCCACGAGACCGCCCGGCCCGCGCTGCGCACGGCCGCCGATTGGCTGGACGACCGGCTCACCGAGCCCGGCCGGATCCTGCCCGGCCTCCACTTCGGCCGCTCCGGCAGCGCCTGGGCCCTGCACGACGCGGCGACCACCCTGGACGACCGCCGGCTCGCCGACCGGGCCCTCGGCTACGCCCTGCGCATCCCGCTCGCCTCCCGCAGCGCCGACGTCTGCCACGGCCTGGCCGGCGCCGGGCTCGCCCAGCTCCACTTCCGGCGCCGCACCGGCGACCGGCGCTTCGCCGATCGGGCGCGGGAGTGCGCCGACGGGCTGCTGCGCCTGCTGGGCGCCCGGGACGGGGTGGACTGGCCGCTCGGCCCGGAGTTCCGCGCCGACCTGGCCGGCTCCGGCCACTACGGCTTCGCCCACGGCGTCGCGGGCAACGCGGCCTTCCTGCTGGCCGCCGGCCGCGAACTGCGGCGGCCCGAGCTGACCGACATCGCGCTCGGCGGCGGCGAGGCCCTGTGCGCGCTCACCGACTGGCGCGACGGCGCCGCGTACTGGCCCAAGGGCCCCGGCCGCGCCGGCCGCCCGGGCCTGAACTACTGGTGCCACGGCTCCTCGGGTATCGGCACCTTCCTGCTGCGGCTGTGGCAGGAGACCGGCGACCCGCGCCACCTCGCCCACACCGAGGGCGCCGCACTCGCCGTCCACCGGGACCGCCACCGCCTCGGCCCGGGCAGCTGCCACGGGCTCGCGGGCAACGCCGAGCTGCTCCTCGACCTGTCCTCCGCCACCGGCGACGGCCGCCACCTGGCACGGGCCGACGACCTGGTCCACGGCATCGCCCTGCGCGCGGCGCGGCGCGACGGCCGCCACCTCGTCCCCGACGACACCCTGCGCGAGGTCACCGCCGCCTACAACGTGGGCTTCGGCGGCGTGCTCGACCTCCTGCTCCGCCGCCGTCACGGCGGCCCCCGATCGTGGCTGGTCGACCGGCCGGCCGCGGACCCGCACCACCACCAACCGAACCCCGGAAAGGGGGGATGACGATGGAGAGCACCGTGCTGGAGCTGCAGGAGCTGCCCGAGACCGAGGAGCAGCCGCTGGAGCCGATGATGTGCTGCGACACCGGCCACCACAGCTACCTGCCGACCGAGATCTGTCTCAGCCCGGTCGACTGACGGTCGACCACCACGGTGCTGTGGGAGCCGCCGAGGGGTCTTCCCGACGGGTTGTCCCCGACGGTTGTCCCCGACGTGTTCCCACAGCATCCGAACCGTGAAGGGGGCCGATGGCCGGCGGCACCGACGGCACGGCCTGGGCCGCCCTGCCCGACGGCCCCGCGACGGAAGCGGCCCGCCGCCTGGTCGACACCATCGCCGGGCGGCCGCGCGCGGTGCCCTCGGCGGTCCGGCCCGACCTCGGGGCCGGCGGCGCGGGCCTCGCCCTGGCCTACCACCAGCTCGACCTCTGCCGTCCCGGCGAAGGCTGGCGCGCGATGGCCGTCGGCCACCTGGAGGCGGCCGTCCGGGGCGCGGAGCGGACTCGGCTGCGCAGCCCGGGACTGCTCGGCGGCCTCGGCGGCCTCGCCTTCGCCGCGGGCCGGTTGGGACGACCGGACCTCCTCGGGCCTGACCTCTTCGGGCCTGACCTCTTCGGGCCGGACCTTCTCGGGCCGGACCTTCTCGGGCCGGACACCTTCGGCCCGGACGCCCCCGAGCCCGGCCCGGACAGGCCCGCCCTCGACCGGCGCCGCGCCCTTGACCTGGGCTCCGGCCTGACCGGACGCGGTGCCGTCCTCCTCGACCGCCACGCGCGGGACCCTGGCGCCGCCGCTCGGCTGGCGGCCGTCCTCACCGCGCTCGGTGGTCAGACGGCGGCGTTCCCCGGCGAGTCGCCGGGGATGGCCCACGGCCCGGCCGGTCCGCTGGCCCTGCTCGCGCTGGCCCGGTCGGCGGGCGTCGAGGTACCGGGTCACGTTGCCGCGCTCCGACAGGGCGTGGACCGCCTCCTGACGCACCGCCGGGACGACGACTGGGGCCCGGACTGGGTCCTCGGCCCGGCCCCGGAGCCGAACCGGGGCTCCGACCCCGTCTCCGACCCCGACCCGACCCCGGGCTTGGCCCCGGCCCTGGGCCCGGCCCCGCCGGACGGCCCGGCGGCGGGCCCCGACCGGCAGCCGCTGCCCGCCTCCTGGTGCCACGGCGCCCCCGGCATCGCCCGCGCGCTCTGGCTGGCCGGCACCGCCCTCGACGACGCGCCCCTGCGTGAGCTCGCCCGCGCGTCCCTGCTGGCCGCACTGCGCCGCCCGCCCGGGGTGCGCCGGGTCGACCGGCAGCCGGGCCTCTGCCACGGCCTGGCCGGTCTGCTGCTGATCACCCTCCGGTTCGCCCGGGACACCGCCGACCCGGTGTTCCGGCAGGCGGCGGGGGACCTGCTCCACCGTCTGGCCGACCGGTACGGGGCTCAGCCCGCCGTGGCCCCCGGGCTGCTCGACGGTGCCGCCGGGGTCCTGCTGGTCCTGCTGGCCGCGACGGCGCCCGTGCCGCCCGACTGGGACCGGGCCCTGCTGCTGTCCTGACCGACGGGGCCCGACGGGCGGGTACCGGTCCGGCCCGCCCGGCAGGCCCCGGCCCGCCCGCCCGGTCCGGTCCGGCGCGCCCCGACCCGTCAGAGCCGCTCGGGCACCGGGTTGCCGACGGCCTCGATGGCGCGGCGGACGGGGACCTTCAGGAGCACCGCGAACCCGATGACGAAGAACACCAGCAGCGAGATGATCGCCGAGCGGTAGCTGCCGGTGACCTGGTAGGCGAGGCCGAAGACCAGCGGCCCCATCCAACTGGTGCCCCGGTCGCTCACCTTGTAGAGGCTGAAGTACTCGGCCTCCCGGCCCGGCGGGATGAGGTGGGAGAACAGCGAGCGGGAGAGCGCCTGGCTGCCGCCGAGCACCAGGCCGATCATGCAGGCCAGGGCGTAGAACCAGGCGGGCTGGTGGGCGGGCATGAAGTACCCGAGGGCGAGGGTGACCACCCAGCCGACGAGCGAGCCGAGGATGGTCCGCTTGGCGCCGTACCGCTGGGCGATCCGGCCGAGCAGCAGGGCGCCGCAGATCGCCACGACCTGGACCAGGAGGACGGCGGTGACCAGCGAGGTCTGCTCCATGCCGAGTTCCTCGCTGCCGTAGAGCGAGGCCTGGGAGACGACGGTCTGGATGCCGTCGTTGTAGCAGAGGAAGGCGGCCAGGTAGAGCAGCGTCAGCGGGTGCTTGCGCATGCCCTTCAGGGTGCGGCCGAGTTCGCGCAGGCTGCCGGCGGCGGGCTGGTCGGCCTTGCCGGCAGTGCCGTTCGGTGCATCGCCGTCCGTGGCCGTGCCGCCCGGCGCCGTGGCGCGGTCGACCGGGAGGCCGGCCCGGGAGGGCAGTCGCAGCAGCGGGACGATCGTGAACAGCGCCCACCAGAGCCCGGCCGAGGCCAGGCAGATCCGTACGGCCGTGCCGGAGTCCAGGCCGAGCGCGTCGTGGCCCTCGAACAGCGCCAGGTTGGCGATCAGCAGCAGGCCGCCGCCCGCGTAGCCGTACGCCCAGCCCTTGGAGGAGACCGCGTCGCGCTCGTCGGCGGAGGCCAGGCCGGGGAGGTAGGCGTAGGAGAGCGCGACCGACACCGCGTACGCGATGTTGGCGACCACGAGCAGTGCGCCGCCGAGCAGGTAGCGGTCACCGTCGAGGAAGAACATCCCCATCGTGGCGACGGAGCCGACGAAGGCGAAGCCGCACATCAGTTCCTTGTGCCGCCCGGTGCGGTCGGCGACGGTCCCGGTCAGCAGCATCACCGCGACCGAGAGCAGGACGGAGAAGGAGACCGTGTACGGGAAGAACGATCCGGCACGGATCGACAGGCCGAGCGGGTGCACGTCGCCGGCCGCGTCGGCGGCGCTCTTCGCCACCGAGGTGAGGTAGGGCCCGAGGAACACCGTCAGGACGGTGGCGGAGAAGGCGGCGTTGGCCCAGTCGTTGATGTACCAGCCGAACTGCATCCGGCGCAGGGCCCGGCCGTCGTCGGCGGCGGCGGCCGGTTCGACGACCGGGGCGGTCGGCGGGCCGTCGGGCGGGTGCGTCGCGGAGTTCGTGGTGCTCATGGGGTCCCCATCACCGTGCTGTGGAGCCGGTACTGCCGTCCGTCCAGCAGCCGCGCTCGCCGAAGACGTCCCGCAGGACGTCGATGCGATCGGCCATGATGCCATCCACACCGAGGTCGAGGAGAGCCCTGATCCGTGTGGGATCGTCCACAGTCCAGACGTGGACCTGGAGGCCGAGGCGGTGGGCGGCCCGGACGAAGGCCCGGTCGACGACCCGTACGCCCCGGTGCCGCTCGGGCACCTGCGCGCACACCCCGGCGAACGGCGCCCCGCCTCCCCGGAGCAGGGGGCCGGCGAGCGAGCGCAGCCGCAGCCGGGCCACCTCGCGCGGGCCGAGCGAGGTGGCCAGCCGTGGTCCGGCGGCGGCCCGGACGGCGGCCAGCCGGCTGTCGGAGAAGCCGCCGACGCAGACCCGGTCCCAGGCGTCGGTCCGGCGGACCGCCTCGATCAGCGGGCCGACGGCGGGTGCGGCCTTGACGTCGATGTTGAACCGGGCGTCGGGGAAGGCGCCGAGCAGGTCCTCCAGCAGCGGCACCGGTTCGCTTCCCCCGATCCGGGCCTGCCGGACGGTCTCCCAGGGCAGTTCGGCGAGCGCTCCGGCGCGGTCGGTGACCCGGTCGAGTCGCGAGTCGTGGAAGGCCACCAGCACCCCGTCGGCGGTGGCGTGCACGTCGGTCTCCAGGTACCGGTACCCGAGCGCGACGGCGGCCTCGAAGGCGGTCAGCGAGTTCTCGGGGTGCCCGAGGTCGCCGCCCCGGTGGGCGAAGGCGAGCGGTCCCGGATGGTCGAGGAAGGCGTGCATGTGGTGCTCCGAGCTACTGGGATCCGAGCTGCCGGGTGGGCAGGCGGCGCTGCCCGTTCCACCGCCGTCCCGGACCCCGCGCGCGTTACAGTATTACGCACTCTGTCAAGTAGTAATGCGCGTCACGCACCGTCGTGCGGGCGGGTCCCCGGCTCAGGGCCGTACAGGAATCAACATTTCCGGGGTATTTCCGGACGCTGATCGACCGGATGCCTTCACCTTGTGACCTTTGCCACAGCTTGACCGGCCATCAAGGTTTCGTTGATGGACGTTTTCCTGGCCGAAACAATCCACAGTGGCCTGATGTCAGCTGATTATTCGTCAGAAGTTCGGATTTGATGGCAGTGTGTGTGCAGCCGTACCACCTTCTGACCTGGTGCACACCGATCGTGTACACGATGACGAATGGCTGAACTGTGCGCATGACCCGTTCGGGTCGCAACGAAGCGACCATGCGGACCCGCCCGACAGGCGAGAAGCTCACCATCCAGGAGTTTTCCCAGCTCGCCGGCACTGTCGGGGGCTATCCCTATGTGAAAATCGTGCTGGACCGCGCCGAGTCGGTGCTCCACTTCATCGACAGCGCGGACGGCATGCTCCACGTCCGCTACATCGCGTGCGAGATACTCGGCATGTCGATCGACGAACTCGCCAGCGGGCTCGATTCGTTCAATGACGATGTCTACCGGAATCCCGACCGCCGTTTCTTTCTCGGCACCCTCGCCCTGCACCACCGGGGCGGTACCGCTTCGGACGCGGAGGACGGACCGGCGGCCGGCGCGTTCCTGTCCCTGGAGACCGTCGACGTCGACACCATGTCCCAGGCCATGCTGCGGTCCTTCTTCCACCGGGTGCGCGAACACATCGACCCGGAACTGCCGCTGCTCCTCAAGCCGGCCAACCACCGGCAGGAGGGCTACGCCGCCCGGATCCCGGAGAGCGAGATCCCGCGCGTCCTCTCCCACGAGCTGTACTCCACCGCCTCGTTCGTGCCGCTGAACCCCGGCGAGGCCCACGGGCGGCTGCGGGTCTACCGCTCGGAGGAGGAGTACCGGGCCGACCCCGAGCCGCTGCGGCCGCACGACATCGTGGTGATGCCCCGGGTGCCCGAGGACATCCCCCGGGTGTCCGGCATCATCCACACCGAGCACACCACCCCGCTCTCCCACATCAACGTGATGGCCGCCGGGTGGCGGATCCCGAACGCCGTCGGCATCGGCGCCGCCGACCGGATCGAGCGGGCCGGGCTGAGCGGCGGATGGGCCCGCTACCGGGTCGACACCGACAGCGCCGACATCCGGCTGGACCCCGCGCCGCCGCGGCAGGAGGACCCTGGGCCCGCCTCGCCGACCGCGGCCGAACGCGTCACCGTGGACCGGCCCGACCTCGCGCCGACCCCGGTCACCCCGCTGTCCGCACTGCGCGCCGGCGACCACGTCCGCTTCGGCACCAAGGCCGCCAACCTCGGCGAACTCACCCACCTGCTCCAGCACGGCTCACCGCGCTGGCTCGGCTTCTACCGCGTCCCGCGCCCGCCCCGGGACAACCTGCTGCGCTACCTCGCCCGGCAGCTCGGCCTGCCGGAAGGCGTGGACGACACCGAACTGGACGAAGCCGCCCGGAAGTTGGTGAAGGAGCACGCCCAGGTGCCGCGCGGCATCGTGCTGCCGTTCTCCCTCCAGCAGAGCTTCCACGACTCCTCGGCGGAACTCCGGGACGCCCTCGACCGGCTCGACTCCGCACTCCGGGACGAGCGCCCGGACACCGAGAGGATCGGCGAACTCTGCGGCCGGGTGCGGCACCTGGTCCGTACCGTCCCGCTGCCCGACCCGATCCGCGCCGAGACCGACCGGGCGCTCGACCGGCACCTGTACGGCGCACCCGCCCTGGTCGTCCGCAGCTCCTCCAACGCCGAGGACCTGGCCGGCTTCTCCGCCGCCGGGCTGTACGAGTCGGTGGCGCGGGTCAGCGGCACGGACGCGGTCCTCGACGCGGTCCGCGAGGTCTGGGCCTCGCTGTTCTCGCCGCGCGCCGTCCTACTGCGCCACCAGGCGGGCATCCCGCTGGACCACTGCCGGATGGGCGTGGTCGTCCAGGAGCAGGTCGGCGCCACCGTCGGCGGCGTCCTGGTCACCTGCAACCCGCTGAGCCCGCGGGACTTCCGCGACGTCTACCTCAACATCTCGCCGCGCTCGGTGGCCGAGGTGGTCACCGGCGAGGGCGCCCCGCTCCAGTACCTGTGCAACACCATGGAGGGCACCAGCCGCACCGTCTCGCTGGGCACCGCCACCGTCGACCTGGACGCCGGGACCAAGGACGCCGTGGGCCGGCTGGCACTGATCAGCCGCCTGCTGCAGGCGCACTTCTCGCCGGACGAGAGCTACGCGGCCCCGGTCGACATCGAGTGGGCGGTCGAGGGCGACCTGGTCAGCCTGCTGCAACTGCGCCCCTTCCGCACCGCCGGGTAGCACCGGCCCCGGGCCCCGACCGAGTCCTGTCCGGGCCCTGCCCTGCCCTGCCCTGCCCTGCCCGGGCCCCGTCCCCGCACCGCACCGCACCAGCACCGCACCAGCATCGCACCCGCCCCGCGCCGAACCGGCGCGGGGCGGGCCGGGCGTGCCCCGGGCCGGGCGCGCACGTCCCCGGTCCGAACGAACTTCCCTCAGGAGAAAGCACGTTGAACAGGATCCTGTACGTCTACGTCAAGGGCGGGGCCCCGCTCGACTACGCCTTCCCGCGCATCGCCGCCTGCGGGGAGCTGCACGTCCTCGCGCTGGCCCCGCTGCCCACGATCGGCGAGGAGGTGTGGCGGCCCGCCTGCACCGGCATCGAGACGGTCCCCGACGCGCCGCGCGGCGACGAGCTGGTCGAGCTGATCGTCGACCACGCGAAGGCCATCGGGGCCGACGCGGTGCTGACGCTCTCCGAGTTCGCGGTGCTGGCCGTCGCGCACGCCGCGAGCCGGCTCGGCCTGGCCGGCCCCGGTGCGGGGATCGTCCGGGCCAGGGACAAGCGGCTGATGCGGGAGGCGTGGGCCGCCGCCGGGGTGCCGGTCCCCGGGTTCCGCCGGGTCGACAGCCTCGCGGACCTGGACGCCGCGCTGGCCGCCTTCACGCCCCCGCTGCTGCTCAAGCCCGCCTGGGGCGCCGGGTCGGTCGCCCAGATCGTGCTGGAGTCGCCCGAGGACGCGGCCCCCGCGTGGGCCGGGATCGAGGACGGGCTCCGGGCCGGCAGCCGGGTCGGCATGAACGAGTTGTACGCCCCGGACACCGACCTGGACCGGCTGGTCGAGGAGATCGCCCAGGGCTCCACCGAGGGCTGGTACGAGGAGCCCGGCTACGGCGACTACGTGAGCGTGGAGGGCATCGTCGCGGACGGCGTCTACCGTCCGCTGGCCATCACCGCCAAGCTGCCGACGGTGCCGTCCTTCGTCGAGGTGGCCAGCACCTCGCCCTGCGTCATGCCGGTGCCGCTGCAGCGCCGGATCGAGGAGGTCTCGCGGCAGGCCGTCGACGCGCTCGGCCTGGAGAACTGCGGCACCCACACCGAGCTCAAGCTGATGGCCGACGGCGGGCTGGTGGTCATCGAGACCGCGGCCCGGTTCGGGGGCCTGCTGACGACCCGGCAGGTCCACGAGGTGTTCGGGCTGGACCCGATCGGCATGCTGGTCCGGCAGCTGCTGGGCGAGCGGGTCGAGTACCCGGAGGCGATGCCCACCACCGGGGCCCGGGCCGCCGCCTCGGTGGCCGTCGTCCCGGCCGACGCGGCGGGCGTCCCCTGGCGGACCCGGCCGGTCTGGGACCCGCGGGCGGTCGACTGGCAGAGCCTGCTGTCCCCGGGCAGCACCATCGAGGCCGTCCCCGCCTTCGCCATGCCGGCCGGACAGCCGGTGCCCGCCTTCGACCCCTCCGCGGGGTCGCGCAACTGGCTCGGGGTCTACCTGCTGACCGCCGCCGACGCCGCCACCCTGCGGCGCGACTGCAACGCGGTGCTGAACGGGCTGGAAGCCGCCCTGCACCGCGCGGCCGGGCAGGACGCCGCTCCGGCCGATCCCCACCGGACCGAGCCGGACCGCGCCGAGCCCGACCGGGCCGACCTCAACCCCGCCGGCTGACCCCCTCCCGTTCGACCACCGAGGTTCCCTGATGCGTGTACTGTTCGCCGGCGTCCCCGGCATCGGCCATCTCTTCCCGCTCGTCCCGCTGGCCAGGGCCGTCCGCGCACTCGGCCACGAGGTCGCGGTGGCGTCGATGGACGGCGGCGAGCCCGTCGCCGCCGCCGGGCTGCCCTACCTGCCGCTCGCGCCCGGCGTGGACTGGTCCACGGAGGTCCGGGCGGCCGGCCGCACCGAGCGGCCCGACCTGCTGCGGCGGGTCGTCGAGACCAACGCGGCCGACCGCGAGGCCTTCGTCCCGCTGGCGGCCCACGTCAACAGCCTGGTCGCCGACGCGGCCGTCGAACTCGCCGCCCGCTGGCGCCCGGACCTGGTCGTGTACGACTACCAGTTCCCGGTGGCCCTGCTCGCCGCGAGCACCCTCGGCGTGCCCGCCGTCCAGCACGACCTGGGCTTCGTCCGCACGCCCCGGCTGCGGAAGCTGATGCTCGACGAGATGGCGGAGACCTTCGCCCGGCACGGCGTCGACCCGCTGCCCGAACCCGCCGACACCCTCGACATCGCGCCGCCGAGCATGGCCGGGACGGAGCGCTACGGCCGCTTGCTGAGGCCCGTCGCCTACAACGGCGAGGGCGCCCTCCCCGAGCCGCTCGCCGCCCCGGCCCGCCGCCCGCGCGTCGCGGTGACGCTCGGCACCGTCCCGCCCAGGACCGACGGCCTGACCAGGATCGAGCGCGTCATCGACGCCGCCGCCGGGCTGGACGCCGACTTCGTCCTCGCCACCGGTGACCTGGACCTCGCCACCCTCGCCGCGCTGCCGGACAACGTCCACGCGTACGGCTGGGTCCCGTGGCGCGCCCTGCTGGACACCTGCGCCGCCGCCGTCCACCACGGCGGCAGCGGCACCGCCCTCGCCGCCCTGGACGCGGGCATCCCCCAACTCGCCCTGCCCGACGGCTCCGACCGCTTCATCAACGCCGACGCGGTGCGCGAACGGGGCGCGGGCCTCAGCGCCGGCGCGGAGGAGATCGGCCCGGCCCTGCTGGAGCGCCTCCTCACCGACACCGCGCCGGCCCGTGCGGCGCGCGAGGTCAGCGCGGAGATCGCCGCGATGCCGGGCCCCGACGAGGTGGCGGCGCGCCTCGTGGACCTCGCCGGCTGAGCCCGGACGGCGACGGGCCCCTCGTTGTCAGAGGCGTGGTGTGTAGTGGTGCTCCGACCCGAGCCCCGGGCCCGAACGACGGACCCGGGCTCCGGCCCGACCGCTGTGCCTGACCGCTCTGCCCGACCGCTGGGCCCGAGCCCGCGCCGAGTGTGCCCCGGAGGTGCCCCGATGGCCCGTCTCTACGTCCGTTACGGCCTCGATCCCGACGAGCCGGACACCCCGGTGGCCGTCGTGGTCGTCGATCCCGACGGCACCCCCGGGGAGCGGGCCCTGGAACGGCTCGGCGGCACCTGCTACGAGGGCGACGGGGTCTTCTGCCTCGTCGGGACCGACGGCTGGGCCGAGCAGTCGGTCGAGGACGGCCGGCTGACGGTCGGTATAGCCGTCTACCCCGCCGTGCTGGCGGGGTCGGAGGTGGACCCGGGGGACTTCCCCCTCCGTTCCGCCGTCGACCCCGGGGCAGTCCTCGTGCTGAGCGTCACGACGGCCCTCGACCCGACCGTCGACCCCGCCCGGTACGGCCGGCTCTCCGAGGGGACTGCCGTCTTCACCGCGTCGCCGGACACACCGCTCGACGACGTCCTCGGCCCGGACGGTGACTGGCCGATGCTGCTCGCAGGGCCACCGGAGGCCCCGGCAGGGGAGGTCCCGGCCGGGGCGGACGCGGGGTAGCCGCCAGGTGGCTCAGGTGGCTCAGGCCACCAGATCGGCCGAGGCGGTCTTCGGCGGCCGGTGCGGTACCCTGTCCGGCAGCCTGCGGCCGAGCGGGAGGAGCGCCTCCACCGGGACGCCGTAGGTCAGCACCCGGTCGGCGTCCCTGGCGTGCTGGACGGCGGGGTCCAGTACCCCGGGGAAGCGGGTCCGGGTGCAGGTGCGCCACTGGACGGCGGCGACCCAGCCGGTGGCCATGCCGACGCCCGCGTAGGCGAGGGCCCGGCCGTCCTGCCAGGTCGGGTCGAGGGCGCGCCCGTGCTCGTCGGCGCACCAGGCGTGGCGGGCGACCGTGCCGTCCGCCTCGATCACGAACCCCTCGACGTACGCCAGCCGGTCCGATCGCAGCGCGATGCGCCACGCGTTGGGGAAGCAGGCGCCGTCGTTGGAGCGGCGGGGCAGGCCGGCCGGCCAGCCGGACGGGGCCTGGAGGCGGCCCTGGCCGAGGACCACGGCCTCGGCGGTCAGCCCGCCGCGCCGGGCCCTCGCGCGCAACGCGCCGACAAGGACCTGCTCGTAGCGGGAGGTCACTGCGCTCACGGTGGTGGACACGCTGGCCAGTCTTCTCAACACCCAAGGGCCGCGCGAGAAGTACTACGCCATCCGATGCCGGGCCGCGCTACCCGGCGCCCAGGAAGCCGGGGTCGGGGAACCCGAGCTGCCCGGCGAACTCGGCGGCCACCCCGAGGACTTCGCGCATCGGCACCGCCCGGCGGGAGGTGGCGGACAGGTCCGCCTGCGCCTCCGGCGACCACAGGAACGGGTACACCGTGATGCCCTGGGAGAGCGCGAGCGCCTCGGCCTCGGCGCGCCAGCCGGGCCAGCGGAGGCCGTCGTAGAAGGTCCGCAGGCGGCCCGAGAGCAGCCAGGCGACCCAGGCGGTGTGGCCCATGTCCAGGGCCTCCCACTCCAGCGTGTCGGGTGCGAAGTAGGTCATCTGCCCGGGCGCTCCCGGGCGGCCCGCGGCGGCCGGGTCGTGGCCGTTGAGCGCGAAGACCCCGCCCACCACGTCCTGGCCGACGACCAGGCCGGAGGCCGGGAACCAGGCGGGGTCGAACACGGCGGGGAAGCGGTTGACCCGCCCCAGGCTCGGCAGACGGCCCTCGGCGGCCGGACCGCCGGTGGGGCCGCCGCCGGGCAGACCGCCGCCGAAGACGCGTACCCACCCGTGGTCCAGCAGCAGTCCACCGGTGTTCAGCACCAGGGCACCGAGCGTGGAACGGGCGGTGACCTGCAACTGCAACAGGCAGCGGCGGCCCTCGTCGTGGTCGGCGGGCAGTACCCGGGCGGCCGCAGGGCTCGCCGCGAGCGCCGTCGCCAGCTCGGGCCAGGCCGGATCGTCCACCGCGGTCAATTCCTCGATCGCACGCATCCGAGGATGATCGCACCGCCCACGGCCGTTCCGACGGGCGGGTCGTACCCGGCGCGGCGGCGGGTGCCCGACACGCCGCGGCCGGGACCCGCGACCGTCACCGCGCGGGAGCGGAGAACGCCAGGTCGTGGAGGAGGAAGTGGAGTTGCACGCCGTCCGACTCGTCCGCCCAGAGGCCCTCGGCGTCGAGCACGGACGCCGCGACCAGCCGGGCCTCGGCGACGAGTTCCGGGTGGTGGTCGAAGCCCGGCCAGGGCAGGACGGGGTAGCCGTTCTCCTCGCCGAACCGCCGGACCCGCTCCAGGTCACCCAGCACCGCCCGGGGCAGCGAGTCGTTCGCCCAGGCCCACAGCCAGGTCCGCCGGGCGAGGCTCACACTGCCGATCAGCGTGATCCGGCCGGTCAGGAACACCTCCCCGTCGCGCGACCAGGAGATCCGGGCGTCGTCCAGCGACCAGTCGTACCGGACGTCGCCCGACAGCCCGAAGCGCTCGACCATGAGCGCCTGCCGGTCGCGGGCCCGCTCGCGGGCCGCGTGGACGACCTCCTCCCAGTCGGAGTGGTCGTGCTGCGAGCCGTTGTCCATGGTGCCTCCCGTGCGGATCCGTCGACATGATCCTTTCATCCGCCCGTCCGCTCATCCGCACGGGAGCAGTGCCGGGATCAGGACCGGGATCAGGACCGTGACCTGCGACGGGACGGGTGGCGCCGACGGCCTGTCAGCGGGCCGACGGCGGGATGCCGGCGGTGTGAGCGAGGTGTCCGCGTGCTGTGGGCGGACCGGGCGAGAGTCGTCCACGACAGCAACACCGATCCACAGGAGGACCACCGTGTCCGACGACCACACCACCGCGTCGAGCACCACCGCGTCGAGCACCGACGCGTCGAGCACCACCGTCCTGCGCGACAGCCGCCGGCGGCAGCGCACGCGCACCACCTCGGTCCTGGTCTCCGGCGCCGGGATCGCGGGCACCGGCCTCGCCTACTGGCTGGAGCGCTACGGCTTCCGCGTCACCGTCGTCGAGCGCGCCCCGTCGCTGCGCGGCGGCGGCCAGGCCGTGGACATCCGGGGCAACTCCCTCCGCGTCGTGGAGGGGATGGGCTTGCTGGAGGAGGTGCGGGCCCGCCGGACCGGACTGCGCGGGATGTCCCTGGTCGACGGGGACGGCCGCGAACTGAGCCGCACCACCGAGTGGACGGCCACCGGCGGCCCCGTCGACGGCCCGGACGTGGAGATCCTCCGGGACGAACTCGCGGAGCTGATCGCGGGAGCGGCCGGGCCCGGCATCGAGTACCGGTTCGACGACTCGATCGACACCCTGGTCCAGCACCAGGACGGCGTCCAGGTCCGGTTCCGCAGCGGCGCCGAACGGTCCTTCGACCTCGTGGTCGGCGCCGACGGCCTGCACTCGAACACCCGACGCCTCGTCTTCGGCCCCGAGGCCGACTACCTGCACTCCATCGACACCTACGTGGCCGGCTGGAGCGTCCCCAACCACCTCGGCCTCGACCGCTGGGAGGTCCTCCACCAGCCCGGCGGCGTCCAGGACTGGACCTGCCTGGCGATGACCGCCCGCGACAACACCGAACTGCGGGTCTTCGTCGGCTTCCGGAGCGACGAACCGCTCGACCGCATGCTGCCCCGCGACCGCGCCGACCAGCGCCGGCTGATCGCCGAGCGCTGCGCCCACCTCGGCTGGGAGATGCCGGGCTTCCTCCGGTCGATGTGGGAGACCGACGCCTTCCACTACGACGTCGTCGCCCAGATCCGGATGGACCGCTGGTCCAAGGACCGGGTGGCCCTGCTCGGCGACGCGGGCTACTGCTGCTCCCCGTACACCGGCCAGGGCACCAGCGTGGCCCTGACCGCCGCCTACGTCCTGGCCGGGGAACTGCACGCCGCCGACGGCGACCACCGGACCGCCTACCCCGCCTACGAGCGGCGGCTGCGCGACCACGTGGCGGCCAACCAGGCCCTCCTCGAACTGAACAACAGCCTCGACGGGCTCGACGGGGAACCGGCGGACGCGGACGGCGCGGACGGCGGCGACGGCGGCGCGGGATTCGGCCGGCCCGGCCCGGAGATGGAGGCGGCGTTCCGTGCCGCCACCGTCTTCGACCTGCCCGACTACTGAGGGAGCGCCACCACGGACGGGGGAGCGGGACACGGGGACGGGGACGGGGAGGGATACGGGGACGGACGGGGAAAACCACGGGCCCGCGCGACGGGCGGCCGTTAGGCTGCCCGGGTGCCGAACCCCTCGCCCCCGCCCGCGCCCTCGCGACTGACCGTCGAAGCCGCCCGCGACCTGCAACGGCTGCTCCCCGCCGAGATCGCACCCGGCCTCGACGCGCGCGAACTCGACGCGGTGGAGGCCCGGTTCGGCTTCCGGTTCGCCGCCGACCACCGGGTCTTCCTGTCCGCCGGGCTCCCGCTCGGGCAACGGGGCTGGCCGAACTGGCGGTACGGTGACGCGGACGTCCTGCGGGTAGGGCTCTCCGCGCCGGTCGAGGGCGTGCTGTTCGACGTCGGGCACAACGGGTTCTGGCACCCGGCCTGGGGCCCGAGGCCGGACGAGGTCCCGGCCGCCGTGCGGCTCGCACGGGCCGCGCTGGCGACCGTCCCGCAACTCGTCCCGGTGTACGGCCACCGCTACCTGCCCGGGATCGCGGGCTCCTGGAACCACCCGGTGCTGTCCGTCCACCAGACCGACATGATCGTCTACGGGAACGACCTCGCGGACTACCTCGGCCACGAGTTCGCCGGCCGGTGGACCGATACCGACGAGGCACGGGTCACCGTCGACTTCTGGTCGTACTTCTTCGAGGACTAGGCCGCACCCGGCCGCCGACCTTCCCCACCCCGCAGGCCCACCCCGCAGGACCGACCCGTACCGGAGCGTGCCCCGGTGACCGGCCCGACCACGGCCGCCGGCCGTCCCCGCGGCTCAGGCCGAGGCGGAGGCCTAAGCGCCCGGCGCCGTGATCACCATCAGCTTCCGGGGCTCGGGCACGACCGAGAAGCCGACGCGCTCGTAGACCTCGTGGGCGTCCAGCGTGGACAGCATCAGCCGCTTCAGCCCGAGCGGCGCCAGCGTCCCGACGACCGACTCCGCCAGCCAGGTGCCGATGCCCCGGCCGCGTGCCTCGCGGGCGACGTAGACATCGCACAGCCAGCCGAAGGTGGCGTAGTCCGTGACCACCCGGGCGAAGGCGAGTTGCCCGGCCGCGTCCGGGGCGTAGACCCCGAAGGCGAGCGAGTTCTCGATCGAGCGTTCCACGGTCTCCCGGCTCCGGCCCAGGGCCCAGAAGGCGTCGGTGGAGAGCCAGTGGTGCACACGGTCGAGGTCGATGCGCGCGGGGTCGGTGTCGAGGGTGAGGCCGTCGGCCCGGGTCGTGATCACGGGATCCGATCGTAGGGCCCGAGCCCGGGGCCCGGACCCGTCCGGGTGGGGAGCCGGGTGCGGCGGAGAGGATCGGGGAGTCCGTTCCGGATTCGTGCCAGATTCGTGCCGGATTCATGCCGGAAATTCCGGCGGAGGACGTCAAGACGGCGGCGCCCGCTCCGACTACCGGTCGGAGCGGCCCCGCCGGGGCCCGCGCACCGAGGGAGTCACGAGATGAAGTTCCTGATCAGCCTGCACATCAACCCGGCCGTGCTGGACGCGCTGACCGACGAGGAGAAGGCGGCGCTCGGCGCCGGGCACGGCAGGTTCATCGAGGAGGCGAAGGAGTCCGGCGAGCTGATCCTCACGCAGGCGCTGGTCGACCCGTCGCAGGCCGCCGTGGTGACCGTCCGCAACGGGCAGCCGGTGGTGACGGACGGGCCGTTCCTGGAGGCGAAGGAGTTCCTGGGCGGCTTCTACCTGGTCGACTGCGAGGACCGGGCGCGGGCGGTCGAACTGGCGGCCCGGATCCCGGACGCCGGGATCGAGGGCCTGGGTGTCGAGGTGCGGCAGGTGATGTTCTCCGACGGAAACTTGGAGGCATGACAGCACCCGACGGACCCGGCCCCGCCGCCCGGCCGGCAGCATCCGGCGTACCCGCCGCACCTGCCGTACCCGCCGGCGGCCCGCCGGCACCGCGCATCGAGGACCTGCTGCGTGCACTCACGCCGCAGGTCCTCGGCACGCTGGTCCGCAGGTACGGCCGGTTCGAGGGGTGTGAGGACGCGGTGCAGGAGGCGGCCCTCGCCGCCGCCGTGCAGTGGCCGTCCGAGGGACTGCCGGACCACCCGCGCGGGTGGCTGGTGACGGTCGCCTCCCGGCGGCTGGTCGACCAGGTGCGCAGCGACCGGGCGCGCCGCGAGCGGGAGTCGGCGACGGCCGCCGCCGAGGTGCTGCCCCAGGACGTGCCGGACACCGACGACACGCTCCTCCTGCTGTTCCTGTGCTGCCACCCGGCGCTGACCGCCGCCTCGCAGACGGCCCTGACACTGCGGGCGGTCGGCGGGCTGACCACGGCCGAGATCGCCCGCGCGTTCCTGGTGCCGGAGGCCACCATGGCGGCCCGGATCAGCCGGGCCAAGCAGCGGATCCGGGCCGCCGGCAGCTCCTTCGCCGGGCCGGCCGGGGGAGCGGAGCGGGAGGAGCGGCTGCGGGTCGTCCTGCAGGTGCTCTACCTGATCTTCAACGAGGGCTACACCGCGTCCTCGGGCAGCGAGCTGGACCGCCCCGACCTCGCGACGGAGGCGATCCGGCTGACCCGCGCGGTGCACGCGCAGCTGCCCGAGGACGGCGAGGCGGCCGGGCTGCTCGCGCTGATGCTGCTGACCCACAGCCGCCGGGGCGCCCGGACGACGCCGTCCGGAGACCTGGTCCCGCTGGACGAGCAGGACCGTGCGGCGTGGGACCGCGCGCTGATCGACGAGGGCACCGCGCTGGTCAAGGAGGCGCTGGCCGGGCCGCGGCTCGGCCCGTACGGGGTGCAGGCCGCCATCGCGGCCACGCACGCCGACGCGGCCACCGCCGAGGACACCGACTGGCGGCAGGTGCACGGCCTCTACCTGGTCCTGGAGCGGATCGCGCCCAATCCGATGGTCACCCTCAACCGGGCCATCGCCCTGGCGGAGGCCGAGGGCCCGCAGGCTGGCCTGGCCCTGCTCGCCGCCCTGGACGCCGACGCCCGGCTGGCCGGGCACCACCGGCTGCTGTCGGTCCGGGCGCACCTGCTGGAGAGGACCGGTGACCGGGCAGGGGCGTACGACCACTACCGGCGGGCGGCCAGGGCCACCGCGAGCCTCGCCGAGCAGCGCTACCTGGAGGGACGGGCGCGGCGGCTGCGGCCGTCGGGGCCGGGCTGACCCGCGCCGTCGGGCGCGCCGGTGGTCGGTCGTGGTCAGCCGAGGTCGAGGCGCTTGTTGAGGGCCTGGCCCGACGGCAGGGTGTCGATGAAGCGGTGGAGGAACGCGAGGACCGCGTCGGTGTCCAGCCCCTCGGAGACGGCGTCGATCGAGGCGTAGATGAACTCCTCGATGCCGGCGACCTCCGTGGCCAGGCGTTCGCCCTCGGGGGTGAGGCTGAGTTGGAGGTAGCGGCGGTCGTCGGCGTCGGTGCGGCGCTCGACCAGCCCCGCTGCGACGACGCGTTCGACCAGCCGGCTGGGGTTGGTGCCGCTCTCGCAGACCAGCAGCTGTCCGAGCCCGTTGAGGCTCAGGGTGCCGTGCTGCTGGAGCAGGCGCAGCACCTCGGCCTGCGACGGGGTGATGCCGTGGGGTTTGAGTGCCTGGATCAGCAGCCGGTTGCCTTCGCGTTGGGCTGCCAGGATCGCGAACCGCAGGTGTTCGGCCTTACGCACCGGCGGCCTGCCCACCGCTCGGCAGGCTGTCGCTGTCGGTGAGGAAGTCCTTGACCGCGGCGGCGTAGTCGGCCGGGTGGGAGAACCGGAACATGTGCCCGGTGCGCGGCAGTACGACCTCCCGGGCGTCGGGGATGCCCGCGAGCATGATCTTGGAGGCGTTCTCGCCGATCAGCACGTCGTGCGAGGGGGTCAGGATCAGGGTCGGGACCTGGATCCGGCCGAGCACGTCGACGTAGTCCGCGGTGAGTGCGGCCTGCGCCCGCGCGCCGAAGGAGGCGGCCGGGGTGTTGGCGAGGAACAGCTCGCGACTGCGCGCCTCGCTCCAGGGCACCTGGCCCTCGCCGTCGAACGGGGAGGCGAGGCGGTGGGCGTGGGCTCGCAGCGTCAGCTGCCGGTAGAGCGGGCCGCGGGTCCTGCCCATCACCTGCGCCAGGGCCTTCCACGCCTTCGAGTCGACCGGGTTGGCCGCGAATCCGCCGGACACGACCAGGGCGCGCAGGCCCCGGGGGCGGCGGGTGGCGAGCGCGAGCGCGATGTTCGCGCCGAAGGAGTCGCCCACCAGGACGTAGTCGTCCAGGTCCGCGACCGTGTCCTCGACGAAGTCGGCGTAACGCTCGATGTCGTTCACGCCTTCGGGCAGGCGCAGCGTGCGCCGGGGCAGGTCCCCGTACGGGGCCAGCTGCTCGGCGCTCCACGGAGCGCCGGAGAAGCAGGGGATGAAGACGAGGGTCGGATTCTTCGATGTACTGCTCATAGCCAATATGTTACACAACATATGTGTCGTGTCATAAGTAACCCGGGTCATACGAAGGCCCGCCCCGACGATCGTCCGCCTCTCGGCGCGGTGTCGCAGGTCGCAGGGCGAAGGGGGTAGGGCGAAGGGGAGGCAGGTCGAAGGGGGCAGGGCTCAGGCCGTCGGTACCAGGTAGCGGAGCTTGCCGCCCCCCGCGCCGTCGAGGCGGCCCCCGTTGGCCTCGATCACGCGCCGGGACGCGGTGTTCGACTCGTCGCAGGTCAGCAGCGCCTCGGTGATGCCGAGCCCGGCGGCGACCGGCAGGGCGGCGGTGAGCATCGCGGTCGCGTGGCCCCGGCGGCGGGCGCCCGGCCGCACGTCGTAGCCGATGTGCCCGCCGACCCGGGCCAGGCCCGGCGTGAGCCGGTGGCGGATCGCGATCCGGCCCAGCAGTTCGTCGCCGTCGGCCCACCAGAGCGTCGTCATCGGCACCGCCGCGTCCCGGCGGGCCCCCGCCTCGGTGCGCTCGGCGAGCACCCGGGCGACGTACGCGCCGAAGGCGGCGGGGTCGCCGGTCAGGGCCGGCGGGTCGACATCGGTGACGAACCACGGGACGGAGCGGTCCGGGTCCGCGCGGAACTCGGCCACCGCGGCCAGGAACGACGCCCGCAGCCGGACGGTCGGTTCGACCAGCCCGGGCACCGTGCGGTGCCCGCCGGCCGACGGCGCTCCGGCCCCGGCGGTGCCCCCTCTGGCGGTCACCGCCCCGGCTCCGTCAGTGCCCGGGCGGCCGACGGGCGGATCTCCGCCGCCGACGCGTACGTGCGGCACGCGCGTACCTTCCCCTCCTCCGGCACGAACCGGATGACATCGGCGGCACCCTCCCGGTGCCACCGTCCCCGGGCCACGGACGGGCCACGGACGGGCCGGTGCCCGGGGGCGATCCGGACGGGCATCAGCCGTCCTCCCCGGTGCCCTCGGCGGCCGGCCGCCGGTCCTCGAACACCCGTAGGCGCAGCCGGGACCGGCTGAAGTCCGCGAACCACAGTAGCCACTCGTCACCCGCGGCCAGGGCCGGGCCGACCGTCCGGCACCAGTCCGCGCGGTCGAGGAGCGCCACATGGGCGGCGAGCAGCGCGTCGCGCTGCTCGGCCGTGCAGCCGGATTCCTCGGGCGGTTCGGCGGCCAGCTGCAGCGCCAGGGTGGCCAGGCGGCGGAAGCGCCCGGCGGTCGGCGGAAGGCCGCCCGCGTGGCGGACGTGGGCGGCCAGGACGGCTGCGCTGTGCGGATAGTGACGCAGAGTCATCCCCATGCCGGAGCTGTGCGTCAGCATGGCCAGGAGTCGCCCGGTGTGGTCGAGCAGTTCGTGGTCATGCCCCAACTCCGGTAGTTCCTCGTGCAGTCGGCCGGCCACGGCGGCCTTGCCCGCGAAGTAGCCGTTGAGGAAGTCGCCGTCGACCGCCCTGCGCAGCAGCCACGGGCGGGCGGAGGCGTCGTCGAGCCGGCAGAGCGCCTCGACGACGTACACCCGGCCCCAGCCCGCCACCCGGTCGGCCAGCCAGAGCAACTGGGCCGTGCCGCCGTCGAGCCGTTCGAGGGTGTGCGCCGCGAGCGGCCCGAAGTCGTTGGAGAGCAGCCCGATCGTCCGCACCAGCGGGAAGTCGTCCGCCGTGCCGACGGCCGCGAGCAGGGCGAGCCCCGTGACGGCGGAGGACTCGTCGGTGCCGTGGCGGACCAGCCACCGCCCGGTGTGCCGTGCCCGCTCGGGGTCGGCCCGGTGGGCGGCAGCCGTGATCTCGTCGTTCGGATGGATCGGCACGTAGACGTCCCGCAGCGCGTCGGCCAGTGCCGGGGGCCCGGCCGACGGCTCGGCGAAGTGCTCGTCCAGGACGCGCGCGACCGGGGTGCCCGCCTGCCGCAGATCCTCGGGCGGGCTCGGGCTTGGGCTCGCGCGCCCGCCGTGCGACTCGTCGTCCGGGTACGGCCGCCCCTCGCGGGGGAGCGGCCTGTCCGGAGCCTGCCGGTGCAGGCGGACGGCATGGTCGTAGAAGCCGGTTCGGATGTCGGGCGACCGGCGCCCGGGCACCGCGTTCACCGGCGGGTGAAGGGCTCGATTCTCGTGATCATGGCGCCGATGCTGGCACCCCGATTCCGTTCCTGGCAAGTGCTTTTCCCGAGCGGAGCCCCGCAGCGGCGGGACCCGGCGGGGGAGCGGTCGCCGGCCACCGTCACCCACTCGGCGGCCCGGCGCTACCTCGGTGAGGACGCCGCGACGGGCGGCCGGCACCCGTCGGCCGTGGCCGCCGAGCGCGCGGGCCGGGCGCCGGCCGAGCGGCTGTCGGTCCCGTTCCACTTCGCCGCCCGGACAGCCCGGACGACGAGGCCCCTCGCCGGCGGCGCTGAGCCTGGTACCGAAGCGACGCCGAACCGGCACTCCTGACACGGCAGTTGGGAGCCCGGACGGGCCCGCCGACCGCGTGGCCGCAGCCGGCGGGCCGCCGTCAGCCCTTGCCGCCCGCCTTGAGGACCTGGGCCGCCGCCACCCCGGCCGCGCTGTTGCCGTGGCCGCCGCCCTCGACCTCGGCGGCGACGGCGAGGTCGCCCCGGTAGGCGATGAACCAGCTGTTGGTGGCCTGGCCGCCGGCCTCGACGGTGCCGGTCTTGGCGCCGATCTGGCCGGACAGGCCGGACATCGGGGCCCGGGCGGTGCCCTGGGTGGCGGTCTTGGCCATCATCGCGCGCAGGTCCCGGGCGACGTCGGCGGGGAGCTTCCCGGGCGCCGTCGCGCGCTTGACGTCCTCCCGCAGGACGGGCTGACGGAACGTCCCGTTCTGCACGGTGGCGGCGACCGAGGCCATCAGCAGCGAGTTGACCTGGATCTGGCCCTGCCCGATGTACTGGGCCGCCGCCTCGTCCTTGTTCCCCGGGGCCGGGATGGTGGCGTCCCGGCTGGGGATGCCGGTGTGCCACTCCAGGCCGAGGCCGAACTGGTCGTGCGCCACCTTGCCGAGCGTGCCGGGCTGGAGCTTCTCCAGGCTCTTGTCGATGAAGCCGGTGTTGCAGGAGTGGGTGAAGTCGTCGGTGAGCGTGTACGCGGGGAAGTCGCCCCGGTCGTCGTTGTGCCAGGCGCGCGGGGAGTAGGTGGTGTCCTTGCACGGGACCGCCGTGTCCGGGGTCACCCCGGCCTCCAGCAGCGCGGCCGCGGTGATCACCTTCATGGTGGAGCCGGGCGGCTGGCCGCCCGCGACCGCGCGGTTGAAGCCGGTCGGGGCGTAGGCCATTGCCAGGATGTGGCCGGTGCTCGGCTGGACGGCCACCAGCGAGGCCGGCTTGCCGCCCGCCGACTGCTGCTTGACCGCCTCCTCGGCGACCTGCTGGAGGTCGGCGTCCAGGGTCAGCTTGACCTGCGGCGCGCTCGCCGGGGTCAGGACGAACAGCTGCTCGGGCTCCTGGCCGGCGCCGCCCGAGAGCACCACGGCCCGCCCGGTGACGACGGCGGTGCCGTCGGCGGGTGTGATCTTGGACAGCACCCCGACGAGCGACGGGAACCCTTCGAGCGGCTTGCCGTTGCGGTCGGTCGGCTTCGACACCGGGTCGGGCAGCGCCTTCACGGCGATCGTCCGGCCCGGGGTGAGGTGCGGGTGGAGCACCGTCGGCGCCCAGTGCACCACGGCCCGGCCGCCCTGGGCCCGGACGGCGCTCAGCGCGCTGTCGTACTCCCAGGCGTCCGTCGCACCCTCGAACTCGGCCTTCACCCGGAAGCCGACGGCCGGCCCGTCCGCCGTGCCGGACGGCGCGGGGCCGGCGCCCGTCAGCGTGAGCGCCCGCGTCGGCACGTTCTCGTGGAACGCCGTCAGCGCGGCGCGGGCGGCGTCCGGACGGTCCGTCAGAGCGGCGGCCGCCGCGACGTCCCCGCGGCCCCAGGCGGCCAGGAACTCCTTCGCCGCCGCCTCGGCCTGCTCGGCGGTCGCCGGTTCCTGCGGGGCCTGCGCGGCAGGGGTGGCATGGCCGCCGCCGGTGCCCGAACCGCCCTTGTCGGTCACGGCGTTCACGATGTTGTAGACGCCGTACCCGCCGACCGCCAGCAGCGCGGCGAACACCCCGCCCGCCGCCACCAGCACGACCCGCTTGGCGGTCGAGCGCTTCGGGGCGTCCGCCGCGTCCTCCGGTTCCTCGAACTCGACGTACTCGTCGTCGAGTTCGGCGTACCCGGCGTACCCGGTGCCGTCGTCGTGCCCGTTTCCGTGCCCGTGCCCGTATTCGTGCTCGTCACGCATGGTCTCGTCCCCCTGGGTGCTCCGTGTGTCGCGGACCTGCCCCCTCCGGCATTCCGGCCCGCCGAGCTCGAACGGACATTCGCTGAGCGGTTCGAGCGCGGACCAGCCTATGCGGAGCGCGCCGATCGGTCGATGGGGGACGGCCCGGGGGCGCGGCGGTTGCGCGGGCGGGGCGCGACCGGCGCTGCCGTCACCGCGCCGACGGATCGCGGCGCCGCGCCGTGGCATCGTGGCCCGCGCGCATGCTGAGCACCGATCCGGCGAGCAGCAGGCCGATCAGGGCGAGCAGCGGAGCCGTCCAGGAGCCGGTGGCGGCGTGGAGCGCGGAGGCGAGCGCGGGGCCGGTGGCGGCGAGGAGGTAGCCCCAGGTCTGGGCCATGGTGGAGAGGGCCGCGACGTGGTCCTGGTCGGTGCCGCGACGGGCGTAGAGGACGCCGGCGAGGGCCTGGCCGCCGCCCATGCCGATGCCGAGGACGGCGGCCCAGACGGGTGCGCCGCCGGCGGGGGCGAGCAGGAGGCCGGTCAGGCCGAGGGCGCAGACGGCGGCGACCGCCAGGATGTGCGGCCGCTGGTCGGAGCGGGCGGCGGCGAGGACCGGGACGAGGAAGCCGCCGACGGCGAGGCCGAGGATGAGGACGGCCTGGTCGGTGCCGGCGGCGGTGCGGCTGAGGCCCGCGTCGACCAGGAGGGTGGGCAGCCAGGCGAGGGTGGTGTAGAAGACCAGGGTCTGGATGCCGAAGAAGGCGGTGAGGCTCCAGGCGAGCGCGGTCCGGCCGACCGGCCGCCGTGCGGTGGCCGCCGGGCCTGCCGTGGCCGCCGTCGGGACCGGCATCCGCCGCTCGACCCGCAGTTGCGGCGCCATTCCGGCCACGGCGAGGACGGCGGGGAGGATCGCCAGCGCGATCGCGGCCGGCCAGGACCAGGCCTGTGCGACCGGTGCGACGAGTGCGGCGACGACGGCCGAACCGACGCCCATGGAGAGCGCGTAGACGCCCATCATGGTGCCGATCCGGCGGGGCGCGAACCGGGCCCGGACCCACACCGGTATCAGCACGTTGACCACCGCCACGGCGACGGCGACCAGCGCCGTGCCCGCGTACAGTCCGGGCAGGCCGAGCGGGCGCAGCAGCGTGCCGACGACGAGGAGCACGCTCGCGTGGAACAGGCCGCGCTCCTCGCCGAGCCGGCGCCGGGCGAGCCCGCCGAGCGGCGCGAACAGGCCCATGCAGAGCGCGGGGAGCAGGGCGAGCACGGTGACGGTGCCCGGGCCCCACCCGGCGACCGGCGCGAGCGGCCCGACCTGGCCGAACGCTACCCGGGAGTTGAGGCTGAGCAGGACGAAGCCGAGGACGAGCAGTGCCCCGGCGGCGGGCGCGGTGTGCCTCGCGGCAGCCGGGGAGCCGGTGGGGGAAGGGGACGGGTCGGACGGCGGGGTGACCGTCGCGGTGGTCGGCGGCATGGCGGCGTGGATCCTTCGCTACGAGGAGAAGTTAGGCTTGCCTAAGCGTTCTCGCTCAAGTGCGCTTGAGCGCAACCCCGAACGCGTGCGATCCCGAACGCGTGCTACCCCGAAGACGTGCGATCCCGAATCGGCGCGACCCCGAACCCGCGCGACCCGACGTCCCGGCCGACGGCCGCAGGAGGCAGCAGATGGCGGAACTCCACTCGATCACCGAGGTCGCGTCGGCCTTCGGCCTCTCCGTCCCCGCCCTGCGGTACTACGAGGAGTGCGGCCTGGTCGCCTCCACCACCCGCCGCGGCCGGGTCCGCTACTACGACCGGGACGCCCTAGAACGCCTCGCCATCGTCCAGCTCTGGCACGTGGACGGGATGATCCCGATCGCCGGGACCGCCGCCGTGGTCGCCAGTGAGCGGGTGGACGACCGCACCGCGGTGCTGCGAGCCCGGCGGGACGAGATGCTGGCCCGTGCGCGCCGGCTGGAGCACGCGGCGGAGGTGCTCACCCACATGCTCGACTGCACCCGGGACCGCCCGCTGGACTGCCCGACCACCCGGGCCCACATCGCCGCCAGGGTGGACGCGGCGCTGAGCGGCGAGCGGCTCGCCGACGGCTTCCTCCCACCCCGGCCGGACGCGCCCCGGCCGGACACGCCGTAGCCGTGCCGCCCGCCGTCACCCGTCGTCGAGCCGGGCCGGCAACTGGGCGCCGGGGTAGGCGCGTTCCTTCTCGGTGAAGATCATGCGACCGGGGCCAGGGCCTCAAGCGCGGTTGAGGTCAAGGGCGTTCGGGGTGTCGGCGCAGCATCGCGGGCGTCGGCCCGTCCGGCCGTACGGTGATGCTGTAGGCGGCACCCTCCGGCTTGGAATGGAACACCAACTCTCCCATCGGAAGCAAAAGTTCCAGCAGCGCCGTGGTCTCCCGCAGGGCGAACTGGGTGCCCAGGCAGGCGCGGGCGCCGAGGCCGAAGGGGATGTAGGCGCCCAGCCGGCCGGGGCGGTCCGGGCCGGCGGCGAAGCGGCCGGGGTCGAAGCGCTCGGGGTCGGGCCACAGGGCCGGGTCGCGGTGGGTGAGGTACGGGCAGACCAGCACGTCCGTCCCGGCGGCGATGCGGTGGCCGGCGATGACGTCGTCCTCGACGGCGTGCCGGGGGAGCAGCCAGGCGGAGGGGTAGAGCCGCAGGGTCTCGTTGACCAGCGCCTGCGGATCGGCCGTCCGGGCCTCGGGGTGGCGGTCGAGCAGCAGGAACAGCCAGGTGAGCGTGGTCGCCGTGGTCTCGTGCCCGGCGACCAGCAGGGTGACCAGCTCGTCGCGGATCAGGGTGTCGGTGTACTCGGGGTACTGCTCGCCCGCGTCGATCAGCACCCTGAGCACGCCCGGTTCCTCCGCCGGGTCGGCCGCCCGCGCCGCCTCGATCGCCGCCCGGGCCACCGCGTCGATCCGGGCCAGGTCCGCGGCGACGGCGTCCCGGGCGTCCGCCGCGTCGGTCGGCAGTTTCGGCATCGCGGCCACCACCCGTTCCACCGACCGGAGTTCGTGGTCCGTCCGGTCGTCCAGCGGCAGCCCGGTGAGGGCCCGCCAGACGGTGTCCAGGGCGAAGCGCCGCATCTCCTCGGCGACGTCGAAGGTCTCCCCGGTCCGCAGGTACCCCTCCCAGCGCTCGGCCGTCCGGTGCGCCGCCGCGGCGATCCGCCGCTCGTACCTGCGCATCCCGGTGCCGGTGAACTGCGACTGGAGCAGCCTGCGTTGGCGCTTCCAGGGGTCCCCGGTGGCGGACAGCACGCCGTCGCCGACGAGCATCCGGGCGCGGTGCGAGCGCTTGACGTAGCGGTCCGGGTGGCGGCCCAGCACGTGCTGCACCGCCGCCGGGTCGGTGACCAGGACGGTCGGCGTCGGGCCGAGCCGGAGCCCGGCGAGACCGCCGACGCTGCGCTGCGCCCGGGCCAGCAGCTCGACGAGTCCGACCCCCTCGGCCCGCCACTGCTCGACGATCTCGGGGGCCGGCTCCGGGACCGGGCGGGTGTCCGTGCTCACGGGGTCTGTCCTTCCTGGGGGCTGACGGTGCGTCCGTTTCGAGCCTATGCCAGATCCGGGGGCGGCCGGGCTTGGCCCGGACGGGGGGCGGGCGGGGCCGGGCCCGCGCGCCGACCCGGCGCGGCGTATGCGAACGGGTACCGTGCGGCGGGGCCGAGCGGCCCTGCTCGCTGCGCGGATGGGAGAACGCATGCCCGGGACCCGGCACATCGGAGGCGGCAGGACCGGCCGAACGGCCCGCTGGCTGGCGGCCGCCGTGCTCGCACCGGCCCTGGCGGCCTGCGGCGGCGGTGGCGGCTCCGGCTCGGCCGGCGGCAGCCCGGCCGGGCAGGGCGGGGGCGGCTCGGGTGGCAACTCCTCGGCCGCCGGGAGCAGCAGCGCGCCGCAGACCGATGACGTGCGGACCAAGGAGAGCGACGGCAACGGGGGGTTCAGCGAGGCGGGTCAGGTATCGGGGTCCGCCACCGGCCAACCGCCCGACGCCGTGATCACGCTGTCCAGCACGTCGACGAAGACGTTCACGGCCACCATCAGCGACATCAGCGACTGCCAGAACCACGTGGCCGACCTACCGTCCGGCAGCATCGTGGTCACGGTGGCCGGCGGGACCAGCGAACCGGCGAGCGTCACGATCCCGGGCGCCGACCCGTCCGCGCCGCTCATCTGTTTCACCGTCACCATCGGCTACGAGAAGAAGTCCATCACGACCCAGTGGTCGCACCCGAGTCCGCAGAGCCCTTCCGGTAGCAGCGGGGCCCCGTCCGGCGGCGGGACCCCGTCGGGGAGTGCCCCCTGAGCCCTGAGGCGGAGGAGGAGAGCGGCGGCGAGGCCGGCGGCGCGTCCGGGGGCGAGGCCGGTGGCGCGGGCCCGCGGGCCGGGTCCGGGGTGAACTGGATCGGCCTCCTGACCTCCGTCGTCGGCCCGACCACCTTCGTCACGGCGCTGGTGTTCTTCATCGGCTACGCCTACGCCGACTCCTTCTACCACTACTTCGGCCTGGACGCCGCCACGCTCGGCTTCACGACGTCGGACGTCCTGCTCCGCGGCTCCCCGGCGCTGTACCTCCCGATCGGCGGCCTATTGTTCGGGATGCTGCTGGTCGTGCTCGCCTACCACCTCGCGACCGGACGGGGCGTCTCCCGGTGGGTGCGCCCGGTCTGCCTGGTGCTCGCGGCGGCCGTCCTCCCGCTGCTGGTCCTGGGCTTCCTCGGCGGGTTCCGGGTGGTCGACTTCGGCCGGGCCGGCACCCCGGTGCTGATCGGCGGCTCCCTGCTGCTCGCGATCCTGGCCCGGATGCTCTTCGTGCGCGGCACCGGCAGCCCGTACCCGCTCACCGGTGAGCGTGCCGCCTTCGGCGTGATCGTGGCGATCGTCGTCCTGTGCTCGTTCTGGGCGGCCACCGAGTACGCCCACGCGAAGGCCACCGAGGACGCCCGCCGGTTGAGCACGCAGCTCTACCTGCGCCCGGCGATGGTCGTGGACACCACGGAGCACCTCTACCTGGCCTGGCCCGCCGTCCACGAGGACCAGCTGGCCGACGCCGGGCACGGGCAGCGCTTCCGCTACCGCTACCACGGGTTCCGGCTGCTGGCACAGTCCGGGAGCCGGATGTTCCTGATCCCGCGCGACTGGACGTGGGACACCGGGAACGTGGTGGTGCTCCCGCTGGACTCCGACGTCCGGGTCACCTTCCACCCCGGCTGATTGCCCGCTGACCGCCCGGTGCCTGCCCGGTGCCCGTGCTCCGGGCGCACGGCTGCGCCGCGGTCCGTCCCCCTCGACGGTCCGCGGCGCAGCGGCTCTGGTGCGGTGTCAGACCGCTCCGGTCACACCTGCTGCCAGAGGGCCGGGACGATCGGCGGCTCCCAGCCGACCTGGGCGGTGTGGCCCTGGAGGCAGACGTAGGTGATCCCGTTGTAGGTCACCCGGTCGCCGGCCTGGTACGTGGTGCCGGCGCTCCAGGTGCCGCCGGGGTTGGGGTTCCCGTTGCCCACGACCAGGGAGAAGCTGGTGCTGTGGGCGGCGGAGCCGGTCCCGGTGAGGGTGATGCTGTAGGTGCCGGCCGCGGTGGAGGCGCTGGTCGCGACGGTGACCGTCGCGGAGCCGCCGGACTGGACCGAGGACGGGCTGAAGGAGACCGTGACGCCGGCCGGGGCGCCCGAGGCGGTCAGGTTGACCGTCTGGGCCGAGCCGGAGGTGGTCGAGGTGGAGACGGTCGCCGTGGCGGTCTCACCGGGCTTGACGGTGGCGGTGGCCGGGTTCACCGAGACGGAGAAGTCGTTGGTGGGCGTGGTGCCGCCGACCGAGGTCTTCCAGATGGTGTAGGCCACGCCGTCGGCGCTGCGGTTCAGCACGGTGGCGTCGATGTTGCCGGTGGTGTCGCAGGACTGGTGGTAGCAGGAGTCGTACGAACGGCCCGCCGTGCCGCCCCACTTGGCCGCCTGGCCCGAGGTCTTGACGGCGTCGGCACCGGCCGCGTAGCCGGAGGTCGGGATGCCGGCCTGCTGGAAGGAGTAGTCGTCCGAGCGGCCCTGGCCCTCGACGTTCTCCTCCGGCTGGAGGTTGAGCGAGTCCCAGTAGGCCTTCATCGGCGCGGAGGCCGAGGAGGAGATGTTGTTGATGAAGTAGCCGGCGTTGGGCGAGCCGACCATGTCGAAGTTGTAGTACGACTTGATCGCGGAGCGCTGGCTGGAGCCCAGCTGGCCGACGTAGTACTGCGAGCCCTGGAGGCCCTGCTCCTCACCGGTCCACCAGGCGAACCGGACGTGCCGGGTCAGCGAGGGGTTCTGCTGGGCGAGCACGAGCGCGTTCTCCAGCAGGGTGGCCGAGCCGGAGCCGTTGTCGTTGATGCCGGGGCCGGCGCCGACGCTGTCCAGGTGCGCGCCGAACATGGTGACCTGGTCGGACGGGCCGCCCGGCCAGTCGGCGATCAGGTTGTTGGACTGGTAGGAGCAGGAGGTGCAGGTCTGCTCGCTGACGGTGTAGCCGGCCGCCTGGAGCTTGCCCTTGATGTAGGCCACCGACTGGCTGTGCCCGGCGCTGCCCGCCCGGCGGTTGCCGCCGTTCTGGTTGGCGATGCTGTTCAGCTGGGCCAGGTGGGCCTGGACCTTGGCGACGTCGATGTCGGGCGCGGGCCCGCCGGGGTTGCCCCCGCCGCCGACGGTCAGGGTGTACTGGGCGGTGTGGGTGGCCGCGCCGGCGGTGCCGGTCACGGTGATCACGTACGTCCCGGCAGGCGCTCCGGAGGTCGCCGACAGGGTCAGCGTGGCGGAGGAGCCGGCCTGCACCGACGAGGGGCTGACCGTCGCGGTGACCCCGGCCGGGGCGCCGGAGGCGGTCAGGGCGACGGTCTGCGCGGTGCCCGAGGTGACGGCGGTGTTCACGGTCGCCGTGGTCGAGGAGCCGGGCTGAACGGATCCGGATGCCGGGCCGAGCGCCAGCGAGAAGTCGTTGTTGCCGGACGGCGTGCAGGTCGGGTCACCGCTCTGCGCGGGCACGCTGACCGCGTCCCAGGCGGCCTTGGCCCGGTTGAAGAAGTTGCAGGACGGGTCCAGGCCCTTGGCCGCCGTCAGGGTGGCGGTGCGGTAGCGCTTGTAGGTCATGCCGCTGGTCTTGAGCAGCATGCCGCCGTAGAACACCCGGCCGGCGTCCTTGATGCCGATGCCGGTGACCGAGGAGTTGTTGCAGGTCGGGCTGGTGGGCTTGCCGCCGCCCGGGTTGGAGCCCTCGGCCAGCAGGTAGAACCAGTGGTTCAGCGGGCCGGCCGCCGCGTGCTCCTCGGTGTTGGGGATGGAGGAGGAGTAGCAGTTGGGGTTGTTGCCCACCAGTGAGGGGTTGTACATGTTGCGGATCGGGCCCTGGCCGACCAGGTTGATCATCTCGCCGACGGTGTAGTCCGGGGTGTCGTACGGGGAGGGCTCGTTGGTGTACGCCTCGGTGAGCGCGCCCATGATGTCGCCGGTGGACTCGCCGAGCCCGGACTCGTTGTTGGCCCCGCCCGGGGTGAACTGGTCGATGCCGTGGCCGAATTCGTGGCCGACCACGTCGATCGCGGCGATCCACTCGTTGGACTGGCTGTGGCCGATGGATATCGTGCTGCCGTCCCAGTAGGCGTTGACGTCGTTCAGGCCCACCTTGACCGGCCAGCTGCCGCCGTTGCCGTCGTGCCCGTTGCGACCGAGCCAGTCGCGGAGCATGTCCCATTCCTTCTGGGCCGCGAACATCGCGTCGCCGCAGCCGGTCTCCTTGCTGGTCGGGCTGCCGTTGCCCCAGGAGTCACCGGACTTGGAGAAGACCTGCCCGGTGCTGTAGTCGGAGCAGTTGAGGCCGGGGCGGTTCGGGTCGCGCAGCGAGTACGAGCTGCCCGATCCGGTGGTGCTGATGGTGACCGGGGCCGGGCCGTTCCACTTGCTGTTGACGGTGCCGGCGCGCACGTCGTCGTAGCTGTCGATGACCTCGCCGCTCGCCGCGTCCACGAAGACGTGCAGGCGGCTCGGGGCGGCGCCCCGGTGGCCGGTGAGCACCGTCTCCCAGGCGAGCCGGCCGCCGCTGCCGTCCTTGACCCGGACGACCAGCCGGTTCGACTCCACCTTCGTCAGGTCGGGCAGCTGGGTGCGGGCGGTCTTCTCCGCGTGCGCCGCGCTGACCTGCGGGGTGATCGAGCCGCCGACCGGGCCGGGGGCGGCGGACTGCAGGCCGCGGACCTTGCCCTGCCCGTCGGCGAGCACCACCGCGTCACCGCCGACCACCGGCAGGCCGCGGTAACTGCGCTCGTACGCGACGGAGTAGAGGCCGCCGAGCCAGGGGGTGACGGCCCGGCGCTCGTAGGTCTCGCCCGGGCCCTTGGCCAGGGCGTCCAGACCGGCCGCGGCCGCGGCGTCGGCCGCGTTGACGGCGGCGGCCAGGGCGCTCGGCGGTGCGGGGGAGGGGGTGGGCGCGGCGGCGGCCGGTCCCGCGGTGGCGGCGACCAGGCCGGCCAGTACGGCCAGGGTGGTCGCTGTGGTGAGCAACCGGCCTGTGGAAACTCTGCGTTGCATCGAGGCTCCTAGCGAGTGGGGGTCCTCGACCGCGGACGGTGTGGCTGGTGGCACACCGCAGGCCGTGTCTGGGGGACGGCCGTGCGGGCCGTCCGCGCTCGGGTGCCCGAACACTCACATGGCGTCATGCTCGGGTCAATGGCTGGTGCGGGCGATGCATAGGGTTGGCAAATTCCGTCAAGCTCACGCTCCGGCTTTGCGGCGAGCTGGGGTTTTCTTCAAGTGGTTGAGACCACGTCATGTACGGGGTGGGTGGCCATCGAGTACCGTCCTCGTCGTCGGAGTCGTCGGAACCACTGGAATCGTCGGCTGGTCCCGTCACCTGCCGGGGCCGACGGCGCACCCCGGGAGGCAGCCGTGGAGCGGAACCGTGTGGCCCCTTCGGCGGCGGTTCCGGCACCGCCGACCGGCCAGGGCCGGGGCGCGTGGCGGGAGTTCGGCGCCCGGCTGCGGCACTGGCGGCGCCGGGCCGGGCTCACCCAGGCGCAGCTCGGCGCCGGGATCGGCTACGACCACACCGCCGTCAGCAAGATCGAGCACGGGGCCCGGCGGGTCACCCCCAGGGTCGCCGACCGGATCGACGGGCTCCTCGGCGCCGGAGGCGAGCTCAGTGCCGCCTGCCTGCGCGCCGAGAGCGCCGAACTGTGCACGCTCGACTCCTTCTCGCCCGCACTGCTGCGGCCGCCGCTGCCCGGCACCGCCCCGGCCGTCCCGGCCCTCACCCCCTCCGCCCCGACCCGGCTGCCCGATTACGGCCTGCTCTGCCCGCTGCACGGCGCCGCGGGCTGCGACGTTCCTCCACCCGCCGAACTCGCCGCCCTGCACGCGGAGTTCTGCGCCCCCTCGGCGCTCGCCGACCCGGCCGCCGCGCCGCCGCTGGACACCGCCACCGCCCACGCCCTCACCGGGCTGCTCGCCGCTTATCTGCGGTCCGGTGAGACCGGCGGGCGGCCGGGCCTGGCCGCCGCCGTCGAACGCACCCTGCACGCCGTGCTGGCCCGGCTCGCCGCCGCCCCCGCCGCCCAGCGCCGCCCGCTCGCCCGGCTGGCCGCCGAGCACGCCCACGCGGCCGGAGCCCTGCGCATGCAGGACGGCCGCAACGCCACCGCGATGGCCTGCTACGACCGCGCCCTCACCTGGGCCGGGCTCGCCGGGGACCAGGCCACCCAGGTCGGCACGCTCAGCGACATGAGCATCCTGGCCCGGCTGGACGGCGACCCGGAGGCCGCGCTCGGCTACGCCCGGGAGATCGACCGGGTCGCCCCCGACCGGCACTGGGCCGGCGCGATGGGAAGCGTCAGCCTGGCCCGCGCGCACGCCCTGACCGGCGACATCCGGGCGACCGTCCGGCAGATCGGCCTGGCCCGGGCGCACCTGGACCACATCGGCGCGGACGACGAGATCGACGTGCCCTGGCTCTCCATCGCCTCCATGCGGATGCGGGTGGAGTCCGCCGCGGCCGCCGCGCTGCGCGACCTCGCCGCCGCCGGGGACGACCCCCGGCTGGCCCGCCGGGCGCTGAGCGCTACCGAGACCGCGCTGGGCCTGCTCGGGCCGACCCAACTCCCCTCCAGCCGACTGCTGTTCATCGTCCGGGCAGCCGACTGCCATGCCTGCGCGCACGATCCGCGGGCGGCCGTCGACCTGCTCGGCCCCGCGCTGGAGGCCGCCCCGGCCGCCGCACTGCCCGCCCTGGTCGAGTACGAGCTGCGCGGCCTGATCGACCGCCTCGCGGTGCGCGAGCCGCGCGCCGCCCACCGGCTGGCGGAGCTGGTCCGGTCCTGAGACCCGGCGCCCACCGGCGGGGTGGCGCCGGGCCCGTGCCGCGGCGCCCGGCGGGGGCGTCCGGCGGGGGCGCGCCGCGGCGGGCGCGGGCGGGGCGCTCGACTGCGCGAGCCCGGGGGAGCGGCGGTTCCGCACCCCGGAAACTCCCGGCGATCCGCTGAATGCGCCCCCTTCACGCCGATCAAGCGTCAACTTCGTGCGCGTATCGTCCGCCGATCGGGTCATTCATGGCGTTAACACGTCGAATGACTGCCTCGGACTGCGGCTCCCGCTAGAGTCTCTGACGTTTCCAGTCGTTAGTCCGCGAAGAACGGGGGGCGCGTGCTGTCAGCCATTGCACGCCGGCTCGCCCATCCGCTCCTGCTGCTGGGCGTGCTGTGCGCGGCCGTCGCGACACTGCACTTCCACTGGGCGCCCGACCGGGTCTCCCCGCTCGTCCTGGTGGCCGTTCTCGGCTACCTGGCGGTCCTGGAGCGGGTCATCCCGTACCGGACCGACTGGCACCCGACCCGGCGTGAACTCGGTTGGTACAGTGCCTACTTCGCGCTGAGCATGGTCGGCGGCGCACTGGCCCAGGGGCTGGTGACGACGCTGGTGGAGGTGCTCGGCCCGGCACACCCGGCGCTGCCCTTCGCGGTGGAGATCCCGCTCGCGCTGCTGGTCGGCTCGCTCGGTGACTACCTCGTTCACCGCTGGTCGCACCGGAACCGGTGGCTCTGGCGGCTGCACGGTGTGCACCATGTTCCGGAGAAGGTGAACGTCGCGAACAACGGCGTGAATCATTTCCTGGACGTCTTCGTCGCACAGTCCGTGGTCCAACTGTCGCTGGCCCTGATCGGATTCTCGGCGGATTCGGTGTTCGTGGTCGGAATATTCGTTCTGGCGCAGGGGTATTTCGTCCACGCGAACATCGACGTCCGGCTCGGGCCCCTCGGCCACGTCCTGGCCGGCCCGGAACTCCACCGCCTGCACCACAGCACCGACCTCGCCGAAGCCGGCCACTACTCCTCCGACCTCTCGCTGTGGGACCACGTGTTCGGGAGCTTCACCTGGCGGCCCGGCCGAGTGCCCACCGCCGTCGGCCTCACCGATCCGGCCGCGTTCCCCACGACCGGTGAGTTCGGCGCCACCCTGCTGCACCCCTGGCGTCGGCCGAAGACAACCGAGCAGTCCGCCTGACTCCGGCCCCCCGCGCAGCCCCTCCCCTTGACCGTGCCTCCGGCGCCACGCCGTCACCCCCGGATTGGATCATGACTTCCTCGCCCTTCGCCGTGCCCCGCGAGCCCATCGCGATCACCGGTATCGGCTGCCGCCTGCCGGGACACGCCAACGACCACCGGGCCTTCTGGCGAAACCTGATCGAGGGCCGGGACTGTCTCACCGAGACGCCCGCCGACCGGTACGACACCGGCACCCTGGGCAGCCGGGACCGGGCCAAGCCCGGGCGGCTGATCGGCGGCCGGGGCGGCTACATCGACGGCTTCGACACCTTCGACCCGGACTTCTTCGGGATCAGCCCGCGCGAGGCCGAGCACATGGACCCGCAGCAGCGCAAGCTGCTGGAGGTCAGCTGGGAGGCCCTGGAGGACGGCGGCCTGCGCCCCGGCGAACTGGCCGGCCGGGAGGTCGGCGTCTACATGGGCGCCTTCACCCTCGACTGGAAGATCCTCCAGTTCGCCGACCTCGACTTCTCCACCATCGCCGCGCACACCGCCACCGGCACCATGATGACGATGGTCTCCAACCGGATCTCGCACTGCTTCGACTTCCGCGGCCCCAGCGTCTCCATCGACACCGCGTGCAGCTCCTCGCTGGTCGCGGTCCACCTGGCCTGTCAGAGCCTGCTCCGCGGCGAGACCGAACTCGCCCTGGCCGGCGGCGCGTTGCTGCACATGGCGCCGCAGTACACGATCGCCGAGACCAAGGGCGGCTTCCTCTCCGCCGACGGCCGCTCGCGGGCCTTCGACGCCTCCGCCGACGGCTACGTCCGGGCCGAGGGCGTCGGCGTGGTCGTGCTCAAGCGGCTCGCCGACGCGCGGCGCGACGGGGACCCGGTGCACGCGGTGATCCTCGGCAGCGGCGTCAACCAGGACGGCCGCACCAACGGCATCACCGTCCCCAGCGCGGACGCCCAGGTCACCCTGATCGAACGGGTCTGCGCGGAGGCCGGCGTCCTGCCCGGCAACCTCCAGTACGTCGAGGCGCACGGCACCTCCACCCCGGTCGGCGACCCGATCGAGGCCGCCGCGCTCGGCCGGGTGCTCGGCATCGGCCGCCGCAGCGGGGACCGCTGCTACGTCGGCTCGGTCAAGACCAACATCGGGCACACCGAGGCCGCCGCCGGCGTCGCCGGGCTCATCAAGACCGTGCTCGCCCTCAAGCACCGCCGCATCCCGCCGCACCTCAACCTGGAACGTCCCAACCCCGGCATCGACCTGGCCGCGCTGCCTTTCGAGATCCCGACCGAGCCGGTCGACTGGCCCGAGCACCGGGGCCCGGCCCGCGCGGGCGTCAACTCCTTCGGTTTCGGCGGCACCAACGCCCACGTCCTGCTGGAGGAGCCGCCGCGCCCCGAGCCCGCCCTCCCGGTGGCGGAGCCGCCCCGCACGGTCCTGCCGCTGAGCGCCAAGGACATCGCGGGGCTGCCCGAACTCGCCGCCGCCGTACGGCAGGAGCTCGCCGCGGGCGCCTCGCTCACCGACCTCGGCCACACCCTGGCGCACCGCCGCCAGCACCTGCCCGAGCGGCTCGCGGTGGCGTACTCCTCCCGGCAGGACCTGGACGAGGCGCTGGCCGCGTACGAGCGAGGCGAGGAGCACCCGCAGGTGGTCCAGGGCCGCGCCCGGGAGCGCCGACAGCGGCGCCTGGCCTGGGTGTTCACCGGCATGGGGCCGCAGTGGTGGGGGATGGGCCGGGGCCTGTACGAGAGCGAGCCGGTCTACCGGGAGGCCGTGCTGGCCGTCGACGGGGAGATCCGCCGGCAGGCCGGCTGGTCGCTGACCGAGGAGCTGGCGCGCGACGAGGCCGACTCCCGGATGGCCGAGACCTGGCTCGCCCAGCCCGCCAACTTCGCCGTCCAGGTCGGGCTTTCGGCGCTCTGGCGCAGCCACGGCCTGCGCCCCGACGCGGTGGTCGGCCACAGCACCGGCGAGGTCGCGGCCTTCCACGAGGCCGGGGTGTACGACCTGGCCGACGCCGTCCGGGTGGTGCTGGCCCGCAGTCGGCTCCAGCAGCGGCTGGCCGGCACCGGCGGAATGCTGGCGGTCGGCCTGCCGGAGGCGGAGGCGGAGCGCCGGATCCGGCCGTACCGTGCGCAGGTCTCGCTCGGTGCGGTCAACAGCCCGTCCGCCGTGACCCTGGCCGGGGACACCGGGGCACTGTCCGAACTCGCCGAGGAGCTGAAGCGGCAGGGCGTGTTCGCCCGCCTCCTGGACGTCCGGGTCCCGTACCACAGCGTGCGGATGGACCCGATCCGGGACGAGCTGGTCGCCGCGCTCGCCGCCCTCAAGCCCAAGGAGGCGCAGCTGCCGCTCTACCTGACCGCGCGGGAAGGGCTCGCCCGGGGGCCGGAGCTGGACGGCGCGTACTGGTGGGAGAACGTCCGCCGCCCGGTGCGGTTCCGGGCCGCCGTCGAGCGGATGGCCGAGGACGGGCACGGCCTGTTCGTGGAGATCGGCCCGCACCCGGTGCTCGGCCACGCGATCCGGGAGTGCGCCGAGCGGGCGCACACCCTGCCGTCGATCCGGCGCCACCAGGACGAGTCCGCCTGCTTCACCCGGAGCCTGGCCGAACTGCACACCCTGGGTGTCGAGTTGAGCTGGGACGCCCTGCACCCGGCCGGGCGGCCGGTCGCGCTGCCGGGGTACCCGTGGCGGCGTGACCGGTACTGGGTCGAGCCCAAGCCGGTCGCGCAGGTCCGGCTCGGACGGGTCGACCACCCGCTGCTCGGCCGCCGCACCGCGAGCGCCCAGCCCGGTTGGACCACCGCGCTCGACCCCGAGCGGCTGCCCTACCTGACCGACCACCGGATCGAGGGGCAGATCGTCTTCCCGGCCGCCGGGTACCTGGAGATGGCCGCCCAGGCCGTCCGCGCGATGACCGGCGGCACCGAGGTGGTGCTCGCCGACATCGAGCTCAACCGGGCGCTGTTCCTCTCCGAGACCGAGCCCGTCCCCGTCCAGCTCGGCTACGCGCCCGAGGACGCCCGCTTCACCGTCGCCGCCACCCCGGGCGACGGCGAGCCGGCCGTGCACGCCCGCGGCCGGGTCCGCACCGGCCAGCGCCGCTCCTACGGCCCCGCGCTCGACGTCACGGCACCGGACGCCCACGGGCGGCGCCTCGACGGCCCCGACTGCTACCGGCGGCTCGCCGGGCGCGGCTACGACTACGGGCCCGCCTTCCAGGCCGTCCAGGAGGTGTGGACCGGCCCCCGCGCGGCCCTGGCCAGGATCCGGCCGACCGCGGGCCTCGGCCCCGGCGCGGCCGACCACCACCTGCACCCGGTGCTGCTGGACGCCTGCTTCCAGACCCTGCTCACCACCACGCTGCACGCGCCCGAGGGCGGCAGCGTCCGTCTCCCGGTCTCCATCGAGGAGGTCCGGCTCGACGGGACCGGCGACCGGCCGCTCTGGGCGCACGCCACCGTCACCCGGGACAGCGGCGAGGAACTCGTCGGCGACATCGCCCTGTACGCCGAGGACGGCACCCCGGTCGGCCGGATCACCGGCTTCCGGGTCACCGACGTCGCCCAGGCCCCGGCGACCGTCGGCCTGGCCACCATCGACGGCTGGCTCACCGAGGTCGCCTGGGTGCCGGCGCCCGCCCCGACCGCCGAGGCCGCCCCCGGGGACCTGCTGGTCCTCGCCGACGGCGGCGGCCTCGCCGAGCGGCTGGCCGCGCTGGCCGCCGAGCGCGGCGCCCGCTGCCACCTCGTCCGGCCGGGCACCGGGTACCTCCACACCGAGGGCCACTCGACCGTACGGCCCGACTCCGCCGAGGACGTCCGGCGGCTGCTCGCCGACCTCGACCCCGGCTACCGCACCGTCGTCCACCTCTGGAACCTCGACCTGCCCGCCCTGGACGCCACCGCGCCCGACCGGCTCGGCGACCTCGCCACCCTCGGCTCCTACTCCCTGATCGCCCTCGCCCAGGCCCTGCCCGCCGCCCGCCCCGACGGCCGGCTGCACATCGTCACCCGGGGCGCCCAGCCCGCCGGCGCCGACGACCGGGTCGAACCGCTCGGCGCCCCCGCCTGGGGCATCGGCCGGGTGCTGTGGCAGCAGGAACTCGTCGCCCAGCGCGGCACCCTGATCGACCTCGACCCGGCCGCCGACCCGGCCGGCCAGGCCGAGGCGCTGCTCGCCGAACTCGGCGCCCGGGACGAGCAGGAGATCGCACTGCGGGCCGGCGCCCGGCTGACCAGCAGGCTGCGCCAGGCCGAGGGCCTCACCCGGCCGCTGCCACCGGTCCTGCGCGCCGACGGCAGCTACCTGGTCACCGGGGCCTTCGGGGCCCTCGGCCGGCTGCTCTGCCGCACCCTGGTCCGGCGCGGCGCCCGACGGCTGATCCTGGTCGGCCGCACCGCCCTGCCCGAGCGCGGCCGGTGGGCGTACACCGACCAGCGGGGCCCGGTCGGGGAGCGGATCGCCTTCCTGCGCGAACTCCAGGCGCTCGGCGCCGAACCGCTGCTCGCCCCGGTCGACGTCACCGACGAAGCCGCCCTCACGGCCTGGCTCGCCGACTACCGGGATCGCCAACTCCCGCCGATCCGCGGGGTGTTCCACCTCGCCGGACAGGTCAAGGACACTCTGCTGGCGCAGATGGACCGCACCGCCTTCGACGCCGGGTACGCCCCCAAGGTGGCCGGCGGCCACCTGCTGCACCGGCTGCTGCGCGACGAACCCCTCGACCACTTCGTGCTGTTCGCCTCCGTCGCCTCCCTGCTCACCACCGCCGGCCAGACCAACTACGCGGCCGGCAACGCCTTCCTGGACGCGCTGGCGCACCACCGCCGGGCCGACGGCCTGCCCGCGCTCAGCCTGGACTGGGGGCCCTGGGCCACCGGCATGATCGAGGAGCTCGGCCTGGTCGCCCACTACCGGGACGCCCGCGGCATGAGCTCGCTGCCGCCGGACGCCGGGACAGCTGTCCTGGAACGCGTCCTCGGCCAGGACCGCGCCCAACTGCTGGTCGCCACCGTGGTCGACTGGCCGACCTTCCTCGCCTGGTACCCGGCGCCGCCGCCGCTGGTCGCCGACCTCGCGGCGAACGCCGCCGAACAGGCCCCGGCCGAGACCGGCGGCGTCCTGGACGCCTACCGGGCGGCCGACCCGCAGGCCCGGCGGGACCTGGTCACCGAGCGGTTCACCGCCGCCGCCGCGGCCGTGCTGCGGATCGGCGCCGAGCGGATCGACACGGACACCAGGCTCGGCGCGCACGGCCTGGACTCGCTGCTCGCGATGGAGCTGCGCGCCCGGGTGCACGGCGAACTGGGCGTCGCCCTCCCGGTGGTGGCCCTGCTCAGCAACGGCACCGTCGGCGACCTGGTCGACCTGCTCGTCGAGGGCCTGGCCGAGCGGCTCGACGCCGACGGCGGCCCCGCCGCGGCCGAGGTCGAGCCGCACACCGACGAGTCGCGGTACCCGCTCACCCACAACCAGCAGGCGCTCTGGTTCCTGCGCCAGCTGCACCCGGACGGCTTCGCGTACAACATCGGCGGCGCCGTCGAGGTGCGGGCGGTGCTCGACCCGGAGCTGGTGTTCGCCGCCTTCCGCCACCTGGTCGCCCGCCACCCCGGACTGCGCGCCGCCTTCACGGCCGAGCAGGGCCGCCCGGTCCAGCGGATCCGCGCCGAGGCCGAGGCCGACGCCGACACTGGGCTGTTCGACGTCGAGGGCCGGCCGTGGGAGGAGATCCACGAGCTGATCGTCCGCGAGTACCGGCGGCCGTACGACCTCGCCGAGGACCCGCTGGTCCGGCTGCGGCTGTTCCGGCGCGGGCCGGACCGCTGGGTGCTGATGAAGGCCGTCCATCACATCGTCTCGGACGCGATCTCCACCTTCACCTTCATCGAGGAGCTGTTCGAGGTCTACGAGGCGCTGCGGCAGGGGCGCACCCCCGCGCTGCCCCCGGTGGCCGCCCGCTACCTCGACTTCCTCAACCACCAGAACCGCTTCCTCGCCGGGCCCGAGGCGCAGCGGATGCTCGACTACTGGCGCGGCCACCTGCCCGCCGAGATGCCGGTGCTGGCGCTGCCCACCGACAAGCCGCGGCCGCCGGTGCAGACCCACAACGGGGCCTCCGAGTTCTTCCGGATCGACGAGGAACTCACCGCCCGGGTGCACGAGTTGGCGCGGGCGCACAACGCCACCCCGTTCATGGTGCTGCTGAGCGCCTACTACCTGCTGCTGCACCGCTGGTCCGGGCAGTCGGACGTGGTGGTCGGCAGCCCGGTCACCGGCCGCACCCAGGAGGAGTTCGCCGCCGTCTACGGCTACTTCGTCAACCCGCTGCCGCTGCACGTGAGCCTGGCCGGGGAGCCGACGGTGGCCGAGCTGCTGGCCCGGGTGCGCGGCAGCGTGCTCGGCGGGCTGGACAACCAGGAGTACCCCTTCCCGCTGCTGGTCGAGCAGTTGGGGCTGCAGCACGACCCGAGCCGCTCCGCGGTGTTCCAGGCGATGTTCATCCTGCTCACCCACAAGGTCGCCGTGGAACGCTTCGGCTACCGCCTGGAGTACATCGAACTCCCCGAGGAGGAAGGCCAGTTCGACCTGACGCTGTCGGCCTACGAGGACCGCGCCGACGGCTGCTTCCACTGCGTCTTCAAGTACAACTCCGACCTCTTCGAGCCCGCCACCGTCCAGCGGCTGGCCGCGCACTACCGCAACCTGCTGGACGGCATGACCCGCGCCGCCGAGGACGAGCCGGTCGGCCGGCTGCGGATGCTGGACGCGGCCGAACGGCACCTGATCCTCGACGGGTTCAGCGGCGCCGGACGCCGGATCGACCACGACAGCCCGGTGCCCGAACTGATCGCCAAGGCCGCCGCCGAGCACCCGGAGGCCGTCGCCGTGGTCGCCCCCGGCCGCGACGGCGTCCGCCGGCTCACCTACGGCGAGCTGGACCGGCGCTCCCGGCGCACCGCCGCACGGCTGCGCGAACTGGGCGTCGGAGAAGGCTCGGTGGTGGCGGTCTGCCTGGACAAGTCACCCGAGCTGATCACCACCCTGCTGGGCATCTGGCGGGCCGGCGCCGCCTACCTGCCGCTCGACCCCGGGCACCCGGCCGACCGGCTCGCGTACCAGGTCGCCGACGCCGGGGCCACGCTGGTCGTGGTCGACGAACGGCACCCGCTCCCGGCCGACCTGCCCGCCGAGCCGGTCACCCTGGAGGAGCTGGACCGGCCCGCCGCGGCCGCCGTGCCGCTGCCCGCCGCCGACCCCGACCGGGCCGCCTACGTGATCCACACCTCGGGCTCCACCGGCCGCCCGAAGGGGGTCCGGGTCGACCACCGCAACCTGGCCGCCGTCACCGCGGGCTGGCGCGCCGAGTACCGGCTGGACACCGAGGCCCGGGTCCACCTCCAGATGGCCGGGACCGCCTTCGACGTGTTCTCCGGCGACCTCGCCCGGGCGCTCGGCACCGGCGGCACGCTCGTCCTGGTCGACCGCGAGCTGCTCTTCGACACCGCCCGGCTGCACCGGGTGATGCGCGAAGAGGCCGTGGACTGCGGCGAGTTCGTGCCCGCCGTGGCCCGCGCCCTGCTGGCCCACTGCGAACGCGAGGGCCTGCGGCTGGACTTCCTGAAGCTGGTGATCGTCGGCTCCGACTCCTGGAAGGGAGCCGAGCACCGCCGGCTGCGCGCCCTGTGCGGCGACCGGACCAGGCTGGTCAACTCCTACGGCCTGACCGAGGCCACCGTCGACAGCACCTACTACGAGGGCGCGGCCGAGCAGCTGGAGCCCGGCCGGATGGTGCCGATCGGCCGCCCCTTCCCGAACAGCGCGCTGTACATCCTCGACCCGTACGGCGAGCCGGTCCCGGCGGGCGTGCCCGGCGAGCTGTGGATCGGCGGCGCGGGCGTCGCCGCCGGCTACCCCAACGACGCGGCGCAGACCGCCCGGCGCTTCGTCACCCTGGAACCCGACGGCACACCGCTACGGCTCTACCGCACCGGCGACCTCGGCCACTGGGACACCGACGGCACCGCGCACCTGCTCGGCCGGATCGATACCCAGGTCAAGGTCCGCGGCCACCGGATCGAGCCGGGCGAGATCGAGGCCCACCTCACCGCCCGCCCCGAACTCGCCCAGGCCTGCGTGGCGGTCCGCCAGGACGCCTCCGGCGAGGCCGTGCTGGCCGCCTACCTGGTGCCCGCCGAGGGCGCCGTGGTGGACCGGCGGGAACTGCGCCGGCACCTGGCCGAGCACCTGCCCACCGTGATGATCCCGTCCTACCTCACCGAACTGCCGGCCCTGCCGCTCACCCCCAACGGCAAGGTCGACCTCGCCGCCCTGCCGGAGCCGAAGGCCGACACCGGCGGCGCCCAGCACGAACCGCCCGTCACCCTCTACGAGACCCGGGTCGCCGAGCACTGGCGGAACCTGCTCGGCCTGGAGGAGGTCGGCCTGCAGCACGACTTCTTCGAACTCGGCGGCAGCTCGATCCGGCTGATCGAACTGATCCACCACCTCCGCACCGAGTTCAACATCGACATCCCGGTCGGCCTGCTGTTCAGGGGCACCACCCTGCACGGCATGGCCCGCACCGTCGAGCAGATCATCACCGGCGAGGTGGCCGGCGGACAGCCCTACCTCTGGTTCAACTCCGAGGCGACCGACGGGCGTACGGTCTTCTGCTTCCCGCCGGCCGGCGGCCACGGCCTGGTCTACCGGCAGCTCGCCGCACACCTGCCCGAGCACCGGATCGCCGCCTTCAACTACCTGACCGGCGACGACAAGACCGCCCGCTACGCCGACCTGGTGGAGGAACTCCAGGCGACCGGGCCGTACGTCCTGCTCGGCTACTCGCTCGGCGGCAACCTCGCCTTCGAGGTGGCCAAGGAACTCGAACGCCGGGGCCGCGCGGTGGGGTCGGTACTGCTGGTGGACGCCTACCGGGTCCTCGACGCCTTCGACCTCGGCGACGAGCACGTGGCGGTCTTCGAACGCGAACTCCAGGAGCACCTGCGGCGGCACACCGGCTCCCGGATCGTCGCCCGGGAGACCCTGGAACAGGCCCGGGACTACCTGGAGTTCTGCAGCCGGACCCCCAACACCGGCACCGTGGACGCCCAGCTCGACGTGGTCTGCGAGCGGGACCGGCTGGCCGTCCACGTCGGCGGCGAGGAAGGCTCCTGGCACGGCGCCTCCACCACGGGAACCGCCGTGCACGCCGGCCACGGCAGCCACGCCGAGATGCTCGACGGCGAGTTCGCCGCCCGCAACGCCGAACTGGCGGGCGCCATCCTGGCCGGAGGGACCGCCGATGGCCGCGACTGACCACGGACCGGACTGGTCCACGCGGGAGCGGGCCCCCGGAGCCCCGCCCCGGGTCATCGTGATCGGGGCCGGCCTGGCCGGCCTCGCCACCGGCTGCTACGCGCAGATGAGCGGCCTGGAGACCCGGATCTTCGAGAAGCACGTGCTGCCCGGCGGCTGCTGCACCGCCTGGTCCCGGCAGGGCTACCTGTTCGACTACTGCATCGACTGGCTGATCGGCACCGCCGAGGGCACCGGCGCGCACCAGGTCTGGAGCGAACTCGGGGCCCTGGACGGCAAGTCGGTGACCCGCTTCGACGTCTTCAACCGGGTCGTCGACGAACACGGCCGCGCCGTCACCTTCTACGGCGACCCCGACCGGCTGGAACAGCACCTGCTGGCCCTCGCGCCCGGCGACGCCAAGCCGATCCGGGCGTTCTGCCGGGACCTGCGCCGCTTCGCCGCCGTCGACGTGCCCTGGGACCTCACCCCGCCACCGCTGCGCGGCCCGGCGGAACGGCTGCGGACTCTGCGCGCCGTACTCCCCGCCTTCCGGCTGTTCTGGCGCACCGCGACCACGCCGATGAGCGGCTTCGCCGAGCGCTTCCAGGACCCGCTGCTGCGCCGGGCCTTCCCCAACATGTTCCTCCAGGAGCCGGAAGGCTTCCCGCTGCTGCCGTACCTGTACACCCTGGCCGCCGCGCACAACGGCAACGCCGGCTTCCCGCAGGGCGGTTCGCTGGGACTCGCCCGCTCGGTGGAGGAGCGGTACACCTCGCTCGGCGGGGTGATCGGCTACCGCTGCCGGGTGGAGCGGATCCTGGTCGAGGACGGGCGCGCCGTCGGCATCGAACTCCGCGACGGATCCCGGCACTTCGCCGACCACGTGGTCGCCGCCTGCGACGGACCGACGGTGCTCGACCGGCTGCTGGAGGGCCGCTACTCCAGCCCCGTCACCGACCGGCTGTACGGCGAACTGCTCGACAAGCCCGGCAACCTGTACCCGGCCGTGGTCTCCGCCTTCGTCGGCATCGACGGCCCGCTGCCGGAGGGCGAACCGCACAGCACCACCTACCTGCTGACGCCCGAGGAGGGCGCCCGGCTGCCCGGCTCGCTGCAGCACAGCCTGGTGGTGCAGTTGCGCTCGGCCTACGCGGACGGCTTCGCACCGCCCGGCAAGTCCGTGCTGCACTGCACCTACTTCAGCGACTACCGCTCCTGGAAGGACCTGCGGATGCGGGACCGCCGGGCCTACCGGGCCCGCAAGCAGGAGGTCGCCGCGTTCGTCCGGGGCTTCCTGGAACGGACCTACCCGGGGCTCGGGGCACGGATCGAACTCCTCGACGTGGCCTCGCCGGTGACCACCGAGCGGTTCACCGGCAACACCTACGGCAGCATCCTCGCCTGGCAGGCCTTCTCCGAGGCCGAGGACACCGTCAACCGGCTGGTCAACCGGGACCGGATGCGGCTGCCCGGACTGAGCGGCTTCTCCATGGCCGGACAGTGGACCTCCCTCGGCGGGCTGATCCGGGCCGCCACCAGCGGCCGGTACGCCGCCCAGTACCTCTGCCGGGAACTCGGCCGGCCGTTCCGCGCCTGGCCCAGCGACAACCAGGAACCATGGCACCCGGGCAAGTGGGGCCGGCTGCCGCAACTCGACCGGGCCACCGTAGGAGTACCGGAGTGAGCGCGATGACGACGACCGGCGGCAGGCAGACGATGGTCATCATCGGCGGCGGGCTCGGCGGCCTGTCCACCGGCTGCTACGCGCAGATGAACGGCTACCGCACACAGATCCTGGAGATGCACGAGATCCCCGGCGGCTGCTGCACCGGCTGGGACCGCGGCGAGTTCACCTTCGACTGCTGCGTCAGCTGGCTGCTGGGCAGCGGGCCGGGCAACGAGATGCACCGGATCTGGCTCGAACTCGGCGCACTGCAGGGCAAGTCGATGCGCAACTTCGACGTCTTCAACGTGGTGCGCACCCGGGACGGCCGGGCGGTCTACTTCTACTCCGACCCGGACCGGCTGGAGGCCCACCTGCTGGACCTCGCGCCCGAGGACGCCCGACAGATCCGGCAGTTCTGCGCCGGGCTGCGCAAATTCCGCCTGGCACTGGCCCGTTACCCCTTCCTCAAGCCGGTCGGACTGATGGGCCGGCGGGAGCGGTGGCGGATGCTCGCCTCCTTCCTGCCGTACTTCAACGTGATCCGGCGCTCGATCACCGTGCTGATGAGCGACTACTCGGCGCGGTTCCGCAGCCCGCTGCTGCGCGAGGCGTTCAACTTCGTCCTGTACGAGAAGCACCCCAACTTCCCGGTGCTGCCGACGTACTTCCAACTCGCCTCGCACGCGGGGCAGTCGGCCGGGGTGCCGGAAGGCGGCTCGCTCGGCCTCGCGCAGTCGGTCGAACAGCGCTACCGGCGGCTCGGCGGCGAGATCACCTACAACGCCAGGGTGACCGAGATCCTGGTCGAACGGGACCGGGCGGTCGGGGTGCGGCTGAGCGACGGCCGGGAGGTGCGGGCGGACATCGTGGTGGCGGCCTGCGACGGGCGGACGACCATGCTGGACCTGCTCAAGGGCCGCTACCTGAACGACACCTACCGGCGGCTGTACACCAGGACCATCACCGAGCCCGGCATGGTCTTCCCCGGCTACCTGACCGTCTTCCTCGGTTTGCGCCGCCCCTTCCCGGCCGGCGACCCGTGCACCACGTACCTGCTGGAGGACGAGCTCGCCGCGCGGCTCACCGGCATCCGCCACCCCAGCATCAACGTCCAGTTCCGCAGCCGGCACTACCCCGAGCTGTCCCCGGCCGGGACCACCGTCGTCTACGCCAGCTACTTCTGCGACATCGCCCCCTGGCGGGAGCTGAGCACCGGCCCCGAGCAGGCGCCCCGGCTGCGGCGCGGCGAGGAGCTGCACACCCTGCCGGTCGGCCGGGGCCGGGAGTACCAGCGGGAGAAGCGCCGGGTCCGGGACGCCGTGATCGAGTTCCTGGACGGCCACCACCCCGGCTTCCGGGAGGCGGTGGCCGTCAAGGACGTCTCCACCCCGCTCACCCAGGTCCGCTACACCGGGAACTACGACGGCACGGTGCTGGGCTGGCAGCCCTTCGTGGAGAGCGGGGAGACCCTGGAGGAGGAGGTCAAGCGCAACGGCCCGGGGCTGCCGGGCCTCGCCAACTTCTACCTCTCCGGCGTCTGGGCGACCACCGGCGGTCTGATCCGGGCGGCCGCGGCCGGCCGGCACGTCGTCCAGTTCATCTGCCGGGACGACCGCAAGCCGTTCTCCGCCGAGGTGGACGACAACGCGCCGCCGCCGACCCTGCTCATCGAACAGGTCGGACCCGTCGACCGACAGTTTGGAGTCACCTCGTGAGGATCGAGAAGTGGACCGTCCGGGAGCACGTCGACGGCGTTCCGGACATCGAGCGGATGTACCGCAAGGTCGTGGAGGAGGTGGACGTCCGGCTCGCCGCCGACGAGATGCTGCTGCGCACCCGGTACGTCTCGGTCGACCCCTACCTCCAGGGCATCGCGCTGGACACCCCGATCGGCGACCACATGGGCGCCGACTCGATCATGGAGGTGCTGGAGGCCGGGCCGGCCGCGCGGTTCTCGGCCGGTGACCTGGTCCAGGGCTTCGGCGGCTGGCGCACCCACCTCGTCAGCAACGGCGCGCCCAGCCTCTGGCAGACCGGCACCTTCCCGATGGTCTTCCCGGCCTTCCGCCGGCTGGACCCCGACCACTACGACGAGGCGCTGCCGCTGTCCACCGCGCTCGGCATCCTGGGCGGCCCCGGGATGACGGCCTGGGGCACCGTCGAGAAGTTCCTGGACGTGCGACCCGGCGCGACCGTGCTGGTCAGCGGGGCCTCCGGGGCGGTGGGTTCGGTGGTCGGCCAGCTGGCGAAGCACCGGGGCGCGCGGGTGATCGGCACCACGGCGACGCCGGAGAAGGCCGAACGGCTCTGGGAGCTGGGCTTCGACGCGGTGGTGCTGTACCGGGACGGCGACGCCCCCGACCGGGTGCGGAAGGAACTCGCCGAGCTGGCTCCGGACGGCATCGACCGCTACTTCGACAGCCTCGGCGGGGCGCTGACCGACGTGGTCTTCGGGATGCTCGCGGTGGAGAGCCGGGTGGCGGTCTGCTGGCAGTGGGGCAGCCAGGTGGGCGGCGACTGGGCGGGGCCCCGGCTGCTGCCGATGATCATGTTCCCGCGCACCACGATCCGCGGCATCTTCTCGCTGGAGTGGTTCACCGAGGAGAACTGGGCCGCACTGCGGCGGGACCTCGGCGCGCTGGTCCGCAGCGGGGAACTGCGCTACCAGCAGACCGTCCACCAGGGGTTCGACGGGATCCCCGAGGCGTACCGGAGCCTGTACTTCGACCGCTCGGTGAACCGGGGGAAGGTGCTGGTCGAGCTCTGAGCGGCGGCGGGCCGTCGGTGGCGGTGGGCCCCTCGGCCCCTCGGTGCGGGGGCCGAGGGGCCGGGGACGGCGTCAGTTCAGGGTGAACCAGGTGCTGCGGGACTTCTTCCACTCGGGGTGGGTGAGGTCCTTGGCGTCCGTGCCGTCGTGGTACAGGTCGGCGGAGCCGTCGTCGGTGATCAGCTGGGCGCGGGCACCCGGGGCGTCCAGGTCCGGGACCTCGGCGACGGCCTCCCAGGCGCCGTAGTCGCCGGTCGGCAGGTCGACCAGCTTCACCGGGCGCCCGCCCGGCTGGCCGTTCCAGCGGTAGAGCGCGTACGGGGCGGAGTTGTCCTCGGCGGCCCAGGAGCCGGCCACGATCAGGTACTGGCCCAGGTCGTTGCGGCGGATGTCGCGGATCGACAGCCCGCCGAGGTCCAGCTCGATCGGCTCGCCGAAGGTCGCGTGGGACGCCGAACCGTTCAGCAGGGACGAGAAGTTGGTCACCGGCACGAGCAGCGCCCGGCCGCCGGTGACCGCCGGGGTGAGCGGCGCGCGGAAGCCGATGTAGGCGGTGCTGGTGCTGCCGGGGGCGAACTCCAGGCCCTCGACGTTGAATCCGTCGATCTGCTTGGGCGCCTGGCCCTCGGCCGAACCGGCCGCGAAGCCGTACCGGTTGCCGTGGGCGGAGTCCCAGGAGACCAGGTCGTCACGCAGGCCGTGGTACGAACCGGCAAGGGAGAGGCGGGTGTCGGCGCCGGAGCCGGTGACCGTGGTGGCGAAGACGGTCTGCCGGTCGGGCTTGACCACGCCGTCCTTGTTGTTGCCGAGCGAGCCGGTCCAGTAGATGGTGTTGCCGACCCGGGTCGCGGCCTCGATGTCGATCTCCTTGGAGACGCCGAGGGCGCTGCTGAAGTCCCAGGTGCGCACCGGCGCACCGGAGTTGTCGCGGTCGTACAGGCGCAGGGTGTTGGACTCGTCGTCGCCGACCAGCAGGTAGCCGCCGCCCGCGTCCACGGCGGCCGAGGCGTCGCTGGAGCCGGTCAGGTAGCGGCTGGCGGCGGAGTCCCGAACGGCGGCGGAGGCCGCGTAGTGCAGGGTGCGGGTGGCGGTCTTGCCGCCCAGGCCGGTGACCTTGATGGTCAGGTCGGTGTAGCCGACGCCCTGGGCGGCGACCGCCAGGGTGCGGGTGCCGCCGGTGCCGGTGACCGCGACGTCGCCGGTCCGGGCCACCGCGCTGCGGGTGCTGGCCGAGGCGGCGACCGTCAGCGCCGAGGTCGCGGCGCCGCTCTGTGCCACCGTCACGGCCACCGTCGGGTCGCCGGTGGCGCCGACCGCACCGGACAGGTACCCGGCCGAGAAGGTGATGGTCGGGGTGCCGTACGAAGCCGCCGAGGCCGGGACGGCGGGCAGGGCGAGCACGGGCACCGCCGCGACGGCGACGGCCAGCGGAAGCAGACGGCGGGGGGAACGCGACACGGTGGCAACCCTTCGACACGGGGGAGTTGGGGTGCGGACAGCCTGCGCTGCGCCGGCGAACGCCGACCCTCCGCCGGCGAACGGTGCGGCGAACAACAGGCTTCCGGTGTCCGTCGGAACGGCTGTCCGTCGGAGCGAGTGTTTGTCGGGACGGGCGTCCGGAGGGGCGGGGCGGGGCGGGGCCGGCGGGCCGGATGCCGCGTCAGGCGGCGATCCCGGCGGTGCGCAGGCGGCGGAGGACGGCGTCCCACTCCGGGGTGACCGGCTCGGTGCGGCCGGTGCCGACGCCCTTGTCCTTGAAGCCGCTGGAGGTCGAGACGCAGACCACCGGGCCGTCCGACAGGTCCGGTTCGCCGAGGCTGCGCAGCCCGGCCAGGCCGGCCGCCGCGGACAGCTCGGTCCAGAGCCCGGCCCGGGCCAGCTCCCGCTGGGCGTCGGCGAGTTCGCGGTCGTCCAGGGTCAGCGCCCGGCCGCCGCTGCCGCGGACGGCGAGCACGCCCCGGTAGCCGCTCACCGGGGAGGCGATCGAGTACGCGTCGCTCGGACCGACCGTCACCCGCGCGGCCGGGAGGCCCTGCGCGAGCGCCCGGGCGAGCGGGCCGGAGGCGGCGGACTCGCAGGAGTGGATGCGCGGCACCCGGTCGGCCAGGCCCAGCCGGTGCAACTCGGCGAAGCCCTTCCAGACGCCGAACAGCAGCTCGCCGTACCCGGTCGGGACGAACACCGCGCTCGGTACGCCGACGTCCTGGAATATCTCGTACGCGACGGTCTTGTAGCCCTCGGGCCCGTACGCGTGCCCGGTGTGGGTGGTGGTCAGGTTGCTGACCGGGTGCAGGCCGAGCCGGTCCACCACCTGGCGCAGCAGCGGCCAGCGCGCCTCCCACGGCACCGGGAGCACCACCGCGCCGTACGCGTTCAGGAAGGCGTCCACGTTGGGCGGCAGGTCGGGGCCGGTGAAGACGACGCAGCGCAGCCCGGCGCGGGCGGCGTAGGCGGCGGCCGAGGCGCCGTGGTTGCCGGAGGAGGCGACCGCGATGCCGGGCGCGCCGACGCCCACGGCCGCGCTGGTGGTGCAGCGGTTCAGCCGGTCCTTGTGGCTCCAGGTGGGGTTGCGCGACTCGTCCTTGACGTACACCCCGGGCTCGATCTCGACCAGCGGGGTCGCGCCCTCGCCCAGGCCGGGCGCGAGCAGCGGCGGCAGCAGCGGCGCCCAGCGCTCCAGGCCTCCGCGCGCGGGGGCGGGGGCGAACAGGCCCGCCGGGTCGGCCTTGTCGTAGGCGTAGTCGACCTCGACGGGGTAGGAGACGTCCTCGGTGCCGGTGCGCGGGCAGCCCGCGGTGAGCGGGGGCCAGAGCGGGTAGTCGAGGCCGGCGCCGCCGAGGGAGCGCTGGCCGGTGGCGAGGGAGTCTGCGGTTGCCATGGTCAGGAGAGTAGCCCGGCGGCCGGTGCCGGGTCCGGCGGTTTCGCGGACGCCGGCGGGGGCCTGTGGCGTGGTTTCGGCGAGGGGCGGCGGGGATGCGGCGGGGGCGTGGCGAGGGGTGTGGCGGGGGGCGTGGCGGGACTACTGCTTCGCGCCGTCCTGGCGGATCGCGGAGATGTCGAACTCCAGGACCACCTTGTCGCCGACCAGGACGCCGCCGCCCTCCAGCGCCGCGTTCCAGGTGACGCCGAAGTCCTTGCGGCTGATGGTCACCGAACCCTCCAGGCCCACCCGCAGGTTGCCGTAGGGGTCGACCACGTTGCCGGTGTACTCGAAGTCGATGGTGACCGGGCGGGTGGTGTCCTTGACGGTGAGGTCGCCGGTGACCCGGTAGTCGGTGTCGGAGCGGGCCTCGATCGAGGTGCTGCGGAAGGTGATCTCCGGGAAGTTCGGCACGTCCAGGAAGTCGTTGGCACGCAGGTGCTGGTCACGCTGCTCGACGCCGGTGTCGATGCTCTCGGTCCTGATCACCACCCGGCCGGTCGAGCGGGTCGGGTCCGCGCCGTCGAGGTGGGCGGAGCCCTCGAAGGCGTGGAAGGCGCCGCGGACCTTGGTCACCATGGCGTGGCGGGCGACGAAGCCGATCCTGGTGTGGGCGGGATCGAGGACGTAGTCGCCGGTGAGCTCGGAGAGGGTGGCGGTCATGGTCGGCATTCCTCCTGGTGCGGGGGCGGACACGGCCCGGGGCGGGCGTCGGACCCGGCCCGGTGCGGGTTGGGGCGGGCCCCGGCCCACGTTAGGTGCAGTCGGGGGCCGTCGCCCGTCGGGTTGGGCCCGCGCCGAGTGGGGAACCTCGGGAGGACGGGGGACGGGAAGGATCAGGGAGCCGGAATGGACAGTGGGGTGCGGGCGATGGTCGAGGCGGTCGACGAGGCGCGGCGGCAGCTGCGGGAGAACGCGTTGCCGAAGGCCCGGGAGAGCGGCCGGGACCGGGTCCCGGCGGAGGAGGAGGCGGCACTGCTGGGCTCGCTGGCCGGGCTGGTGGAGGCCATCGTGGAGCTGGCCGCGGCTGCCTCCGACCGGATGACCACGATCGACAGCGGCACGGTGTACCACCGGGTGGGCACCCGGCTGGTGGACCAGGCCCGCTACCTGCGGGAGGACGCGGAGAAGGTCACCAGGCGGGTGGGCGGACGGGCACGGCCCGGTGTCGAGTGATCGTGCGCCGGGGTGACCGGGGGTAACCGACCGGGGCGGGGGCCGGCCGGCCGGACGTGGACCGGTTGCCGGGCACCCGCTGGTGGGGTGCCCGGCAGCGCGGACTCAGCGGTGGGCCGGGAACTGCACCACCTGCTGGTAGGTCGGACGGTTCTGCCAGGTGGTCTTGGCGTCGGTGACGCCGCCCAGCGGGCGCTGGATGATGGAGTCGGCGCACCACTGGTCGCCGGCCGAGCAGTCCGCGTCACCCGGGTAGACCTGGGCGGGGGTCTGGGCGGCGGCCCGCTTGAGGGTGTCCAGCAGGACGGCGCGGCAGGCCGTGAGATCACCCCCACCGCAGAACGGACGGGCCAGCGGGCCCTTGACCGGATCGCCCAGGACGGCGCGCAGGTCCTTGTCCAGGTAGCTCCACCAGCCGTACTGGAAGGCCGAACCCTTGTGCGGGATGCCCTCGTTGGCGCTCACCGGGCCGCCGCCGGGGCCGCTCTGCCCACCGGAGGGCGACTCGTTGATCTGCAGGGCACCCGTCAGCGCGGCGAACAGCCCGTCGCCGAGCCCCGGCCGCATCACGCCCTCTCCGACCAGCGGCCACCAGGCGTCCATCACCCGGATCGCGGTCGCGTCCGCGTAGCTGTGGCTGCCCGGCGAGGTCTCCTTCCGCTGGGCGCCGTTCGCGAGCCAGGCCTCCAGTTGCTGGAGCGCGGTGAGGGTGGCCTGGTCGGTGACCGGCGCGCCGCGCAGCACCCGGACCAGGTCGGGCAGCACGTCCTCCGCCCGCAGGTCGGCGAGCGCGGCGCTCTCCATGGCCTGGGTGAGTGAGACCCGGCTGACCTTGCCGCCGTCGCGCAGCAGTGCCTTGACCCGGTCGTCGAGCAGATCGGCGCGGTGCACCGAACCGTTGCCGAAACCGGCCGAGGTGTAGCCGTTCGCCTGCTTGTTGTTCCAGGAGATGTAGTAGTCCTGGTCCACGGACTGCGGGTGCTCGGCCGGCGGGGTGTACCGGGCGGTGTTGGCGGCGGGGTCGAAGTCGGCCCACTCGTAGGCGGGTTCGGCGCGGACGGGCAGTCCGGCGTCGACACCCGGGGCCCGCACCGGGTTGCTGCCCGAGTTGTAGTAGGCGATGTCGCGGGAGTCGGCGTAGAACCAGTTGAAGGTGTAGTTGATGTCCTGCGCGGCCCGCTGGAAGCTCGCCGCGTCGTGCACCGCGCCGGGGTCGTTGAGCTCCTGGAAGCCGATGATCGAGTCGGCCTCGTGGCGGTAGGTGGAGCGCAGCGAGGTGAAGGCGACGGGCGCGCCGCCGACCGTGCCGCGGGCGTTGACCAGGCCGTACTTGGAGCGGTACATCACCAGGGTGTAGGAGCCGGCCGCGGTGGAGTCGGCGGTGGTGGGGCTCCAGGCGTTCTTGCGCTCCAGGCGGTCGAACGGCAGGCACTGGCCGTGCCACAGGTAGGAGCCGGCCGCCGTGGTGACCGGCGATCCGTCCGTGGTGCAGAGCGGGACGGCGTAGCTGTCGGTGATGTCCTGCCCGGCGGAGGTGGCGCTCCAGGCGTAGTCCTGGCCGCGGCCCAGCTGCACGTAGAAGCTCAGGCCGGCGAACGCTGCGCCGCGGGCGCTGATGCCCGGGCCCTGGATCTCCTCCAGCATCAGCAGCTGCGGGGCGAAGTAGCCGGTCTGCGGGCCGAACACGGCGACCGGGTGGCCGTCGTCGGTGTGCGCACCGGAGACCAGCAGGGCGTTGGACATGCCGTGCTTGGCGGTGAGCAGGTTGCCGGGGAGGACTCCGGGCGGCTGCGGGGCGCTCTTCGTGGCCGCCGTGGTGGGTGCCGTCGCGGTCGCCGTGCCGCCGGAGCCGGTGGCGTCGTAGATCATCCGCTCGGGCACCACCGAACCGGGGTCGGGCAGCGCCTCGCCCTGCGGCCGGTCGGGAACGGTCGCGTACGGGAAGCTCTGTCCGTCGTGCAGGGTCTGGACGGCCTCGGGGTCGTCGGCCTCGCGCAGCGACGACCAGAGCGCGTCCCCGGCGTCCTTGCCGTACCGGGCCTCGGCGGCCGACTTGACCTGGGCGGAGGCGAGTTCGTTGCCGCCGCCGGAGCCGAACAGGGCGCCGACCACGGAGGCGAGGGCGACCAGGTCGGTCAGCTTGAACGGCTCGATCGAGCCGGCGTTGGTGATCGGGTCGATGTGCCCGGTCAGGTCGTACTCGCCGGGGAAGGTACGGGCGTTGTAGGACTCCTTGGCGTACTGGTTGATGCCGTCCAGGTAGGCGGTGGCGTCGGCGAGGGCCTGGGTGGCCCGGCCGCCGCGGGCCGCGATGGCGTCGATCTGCTGCTGGAGTTCGGCCTCGGTGTACGGGGCGGCCTGCCAGAAGCTCTGCTCCAACTGGCGGTTGGCGGCGGCGCCGCCCGCGAAGCCGGACAACTGGCCGCGGCCGACGTGCCGGAAGAGGTCCATCACCCAGAGCCGGTCCTGGGCGGCGGCGTAGCCCGCGCCGAACTCGGTGCCGTAGCGGGTGGTGCCGGTGATGTGCGGGACGCCGGTGGCCTTGTCACGCACGATGGTGACGTCCGGGCGCGGGCTGGCGGTGCTCGCGACCTGGTCGGCGGGGACGCCGAAGGAGGCGTCGTTGAAGAAGTCGCGCAGCTTGGCCTCGGTGAGGCCGGGGTAGCCGGCGGCGAGGCCGGCGTAGGGGCCCAGCTGGTCGTCCGTGTGGGCGGGGCGGGTGCCGAACATCCGGTTGAGCAGGATGTCGGCGAGGGTGGCGTTGCCGTTCTCGCCGGGCGGCAGGATGTCGGCGCAGTGGCCGCCGCAGTAGTCCCCGGCCACGGCGGTGCTCGTGGTCGGTGCGGTGGGTGCGGCGGCAGCGGTGGGGGTGGTGGTCAGGGCGGCGGTGACGAGCAGGGCCGACGCGAGCGCGGCGGCCGGGAATCGGAGGGGGAGGGGGCGTAGGCGCAAGGCGGACTCCTCCGTCGAAGCCACGGGGAGTCGACGGTAGGGGTGCTACTGGACGGTTGGCTAGTGGCGTGCATGCCATTTCTGCTTAGCGGGCACCGAGTTGACGGTCCGTCGGGGGGCGTGGGCGGTGGCGATGGGTCTGTTCTCGGTGTTCCGGGCCGTGCTGTACCGGGGGTTCGACGGCGGCCGGCCCGGCGGGCGGCCTGCCGGTGCCGCAGGTCTCGGAGGTGGAGTAGGGCGCCGCCGCTCCCGCCGCCGTCGGGCGGTGTGCCCGTGGTGGCGGCGGGCGCGGGCGGGCGACGCGGGCGCGGGCGGCGGTCAGTGCGCCAGGTGCAGGGCCACGTCGGCCGGGCCCTGGGCGAAGCGGGTGAAGCGGACCTGGAGGCCGTCCCGCTCGGGGGAGGCGCAGAACGGTCCGGCCGCCGCCGGTGCCGCCGGGGGCAGCGGGGCCAGCCGGACCAGGCGCCAGGGGCCGTCCTCGCAGCGGGCCCGGACCGTCACGGCGTCCCCGGTGCGGCTGGCTCTCACGGTGACCCGTCTGCCGTGCCACTCGGGCACGGGGGCGAGCGACCAGTCCGAGACGCCGTGGGTGACGACCGCGCCCAGGTGCGGGAGGCCGTCGCTCACTTCCACACCGGCCTTGATCCACGTCTGGGGGTCGACCCGGACCAGCAGGCCGGCCTGGTCGTAGAGGGCGGCGAAGTCGGCGACGAAGGTGACCTCCGTCGCGCTGCCCGGCGGGAAGCCGGTGAGCAGCGCGTGCCCGTCGTCGCGGACGAAGCCGTAGCTGGTGGTACGCCAGAAGTCGCTGCGGCCGCGGGCGGTGACCAGGAGGTCGGTGCCGTCGGTCCGCGCCCGCTCGGGTTGGTTGAGCCAGCTGCCCTCGTGCCAGGCGATGTCGCGGGGCGGGTGCATGGAGGCCTTCTTTCCGGGGTGCGGCCGGTGGCTGAAATTTGCAGAAAGGGCCATTCAACACCCGCCCCGAGTGGCTTGGGTAGGTTTGTCAGGGCTTCAGTACGAGACGGATCGGGTCGCCCTCCTTGCGCTCCAGCGCCTCGACCGCGCGGGCGGCCTCGGCGAGCGGGAACGTGCCGCTCACCGAGCGGGAGAAGTCCAGTCGGCCGCCGCGGACCAGGTTGACCAGGTCGACCACGTCCTGTCCGTCGGAGCCGTAGTGGCCGCGGATCTGCTGGCGCAGGTAGCTGACCAGGGTGCCGTTGGTGACGGTCAGCGGCTTGTCGGTGAGGCCGACCAGCACCAGCCGGCCGTGCTCGCCGAGCGAGGCCATGGCCTGTTCGCGCACCGGGGCGACCCCGGCGAAGTCGAAGGCGGCGGACAGCGGGCGGCCGCCGGTGGCCTCGCGCAGCAGTTCGGCGAACCGGGCGTCGGCCGGGTCGAGGGCGGCGTCGGCCCCGAAGGCCAGGGCGCGCTCCCGGGCGGCGGGCAGCGGGTCGACGGCGACGATCGGGAAGGCTCCGATCGCGCGCAGCAACTGCACGCCGTGGGCACCGAGCCCGCCGACGCCCCAGACGCCGACGGCCTCGGCCGGGCGGACGGCGCCGGTGGCGGTGATGGCGGCCCACGGGGTGGAGACCGCGTCGGGGATGAAGCAGGCCTGCTCGAACGGGAGGTCGTCCGGTATCGGGACCAGGGTGCCGGCGGTGGCGAGCGCGTACTCGGCCCAGCCGCCGTCGTAGTCCACGCCGCGGGTGTGCACGACGCCGCCGCGGGACTCGCCGGCCTGCAGCAGGACCCGGTCGCCGACGGAGGAGGCGGTCACGCCCTCGCCGAGCGTGTGAACGGTGCCGGCGACCTCGTGGCCCAGGGTGACCTTGTCGCCCTTGAGGTAGAGCGGCTTGAGCATGCCCTCGATCAGGTGGACGTCCGAGAGGCAGACACCGGCGGCCTCGACCTTGATCAGCACCTCGCCCGGACCGGGCACCGGGACGGGGACCTCCTCCACGGCGAAGGAGCGCTTCGAGACGTCGAGCCGGCCGGCGAGCATCGTGGCGGTCATCGGGACTTCCCTTCTGGCGGGGGCGGCGGACCCGGGGGAGTGCCCGCCGCTCCTAACTTGCTTGTTATCCAACAAGCAAGTTTCACCCTAGCATGGTGCTATGTCCACGCACGATGACACCGGCCGCCCGCAGGTCCAGGACGCGCCGGCCCGCCGCACCCAGGCCGAGCGGCGCGCCCGCGCGGAGTCGGCGCTGATCGCCGCCGCCGCCCGGCTGATCGCCGAGCGCGGCAGCACCGGGGTCACGCTCGCCGGGGTGGGGGAGGAGGCCGGCTTCAGTCGCGGCCTGGCCACCCACTACTTCGGCTCCAAGGCCGCGCTGCTGGCCCGGATCCAGGACGAGGCGCTGGCCGAGGCGAGGGCGGCGGCGGCACCCGAGCGCAGCGGTGCGGGGGCGGCGGACGAACTCTGCGGGTTCGCGCGCGGCTGCCTGGAGGGTGTGCGCACCCCGACCGACCTGGGCCGGGCCTTCGTCGTGCTGGGCGCCGAGGCGCTCGCCGGATCCTCCGAACTCACAGCTGCGGTAGCCGAGTTGGATGCCCGTACCCGCAACTGGGCGGCCGATGTGGTCGCCCAGGGGCTGGCCGACGGCGAACTGCGCCCCGGCGTGGATCCGCAGGCCTTCGCCCTGGTGTTCGTGGGCCTGGTCAAGGGCCTGGTGGTGCTGGCCGCCGCCGCCCCGGAGGCGTTCGACGTGACGGCGGCGAGCGGTGAGGCCGAGCGCTGGATCCGGCTCGCGCTCGGCGGGGGCTGACGGGGGCTGCCCGGGGCCGGTGGGGGTCGCCCGGCGTCAGGCCCTGCGGGTCGGCGAGCTCCTGCGGGCGGGAGGCGTGACGCGGACCCGCTCGGTGGCGGGCGCCCGCTCGATGTCGTCCAGCTGGGCGAGGATGGTGGCGCGCAGGTCGTCGTCGTCCTCGAAGTGGTGGTCGTTGAAGAGGGTGTGGCCCGTCCACATGAGGTTGGCGCAGACCCGGGCCGGCACCCGGCCCGTCCGGGCGCCCATGCCGACCAGGGCGACCGACCGGATGGAGCCCGGCTCCAGCCGGTTCTGCCGGTGGACGGCCTGGAAGGCGGCGGCGCAGGCCAGTGCCACGTTCAGCGTCTCGCTCACGTTCTCCGAGGAGCTCTCCATCGTCGGGGCCGCTATCAGGAACCGGGGGTTGACGGCGCCGGACGGGACGCACACCGCGCTGCCGACCGGGAGCGGGCCGTTATGACGGTCGCGGATCGCCTTCTGCACCCGTAGCTGGATCCCGGCGCCCAGGTGCCGCTTGATCGCCGCGTCCGTCCCGCCGTTCATCAGGCCGAGGGAGTTGGTGGGGCTGACCCAGGCGTCGGCCTTGGTGGCGAGGATCGAGGCGTTCCGGATCTCGATGCCGGGGGTGTCGGCGAAGGCCGCCCGCCAGGACTCGACCACCGTCGCGTCGAGGTCGGTCAACACCACCTTGAGCGGCGACTGCGCGCGGTCCGTGGCCATCTGGAGCTCCTGTCGGTCGGTGCGGTTCCTGCTGATGTGGACGACGCTAGCGGGCACCTCTGACAATCCGTCCGTCGCCGGTGTCCGGCTGCCGGGGCGGGCCGGATTGTCGGACCCGGCTGGTAGGACTGTGGTGTCCGCCAGGGAGCCTGACGGATCGTCACCTGCCGATCATCACCTGCCTGTCGTCTGCCATTCGCACGGTCCCGGCCGCCGGGCCGCCTCACCTCCTTAGGGCACCACCATGAGCGCTGTCGACACCCCCGCCACCCAGCCCGACGCGAACGACCCGAACGACCCGCTCGCCCTCGCGGAGCTCTTCGCGGGCGGCGGCGAGCCGTGGCTCCCGCTGCTGAAGCCGGTCATCGAGGCGCAGCCGGGCGCGGCCTCGTTCATCGGCCCCGCCCGGGGCCCGGACGTCGTCCCCGTCCGGGAGCTGACCTTCCAGGCGCTCAAGCCGCACGCGCCGCACAAGTGGAAGGTCGTGGTCTTCGGCCAGAACCCGTACCCGCGGTCGGAGAGCGCGACCGGCATCGCGATGTTCGACAACACCTTCCACGACTGGAAGGACAGCAAGTTCGGCCGGGTGGTCAGCATTCGCTGCATCATCAAGGCGGCGGCGATGTGGAAGTACGGCATCCCCAAGAAGACGCCGATCGCCGACATACGGGCACTGCTGGAGCAGCGGCAGACGGTCCAGCCGCCGGAGTGGTTCCAGGCGATGCTCACCCAGGGCGTGCTGCTGCTGAACGCGGCGCTGACGGCCGGCAGTGACGGCGCGACGCGGCCGGACCAGCACACCGCGTTCTGGCGGCCGGTCGCCGAGCGGATCGTCGAGGAGATCCTCCGGGCCAAGCAGCAGGCCGCCGAGGAGGACCGCTACGTGGTGTTCGCGTGGTGGGGTGCGCACGCGCGCAGCCTCAAGAACGTCGTGCTGCGGCTGCAGAAGAAGTACCCGGAGGTCGAGGTCCGGCACCTCGACCACGCCAACCCGGCGGCCCAGGGCGACATCTTCTGCGACGGCGAGCACTTCGGGACGGTGAACGCCGCGCTGGCCTCGCTCGGCGCCGACGAGGTCGACTGGCTGCCCAGCGCGGGCTGGAACGCGGGGGCGGCCGACGGCGGCGGGGCCGACGACGGGGTCGCCGAGCGGATGGGCGCCTTCATCGCCTCCACCATGGAGCTGCACCAGCTCTACCTGGACCGCCTCGCGAGCGTGAAGGACGAGGGCCTCGTCCTGCCCGCGATCACCGGTGTGTTCGACACCCCGCTGATGGGCTTCCGGGAGGCGGCGGCCTCGGTCGCCGAAGTGCTGCGCGGGTTGGACCGGCACGTCGCGCTGTCGCACGACTTCGGCAAGCGGAGGGCGGACGAGGGGGCCGGCGGCCTGTCGGCGGACGAGGTCGCCGCGCTCTACCTCTACACCTGCGAGTCGGCGTTCTACCGGGAGATCAACGCCGTCCTGCGCTCACCGGACCGCGGCCGGCTGGTGCCCTACCTGCCGTACCTGCGGCTGCTGTTCGCGGCGGTCTCGCGGCTGCCCGCGCGCACCGCGCCGCTCTGGCGCGGGGTCTCGCTCGACCTGCGTCGGCAGTACCCGCTCGGGAGGACGGTGACGTGGTGGGGCGTGTCCTCCTGCACGTCCGAGCTCGGGGTGGCGAAGGCGTTCCTCGGCAGCCGGGGCAAGCGGACGCTCTTCGAGGTGCGCCCCGTCCGCGCTGCGGGGATCCGGAAGTTCTCGGCGTTCACCGGCGAGGAGGAGTTCATCCTGCTGCCGGGCACGCAGTTGCAGGTCACGGACGTCCGGGCCGAGCGCGGCGGACTCTGCACGGTGACGCTGACCGAGCTGGAGGAGGCGCCCCTGGTGTCCTGAGCCGATCGGCGCGCCCCTCGGGTCCGGGTGGGCCTCCGTCAAGGAATCCATGACTGAGTAAGAAGCTTTACTCAGTTCAGTTATGCTGGATTCCGAGCGGCAGGCGAGTCCGCTGCGAGGAAGGGACGTGCACGATGACCCCGGAAGACCGGCCGACGGGCGCTGAGCCGGAACCGCGCGCCCTCGACGGCGAGCTGGAGCGGGAGCGGGCCTACGTCACGCTCTGCCGGGCGGCGACGGCCCGGCAGGTCGAGGACGCGAGCCACCAGGTCGTCGCCGGGGAGGACGTCTCCGGCGACGGTGCCAGCGCGGAGGCGCTCGGCCGGTACCTGCGGACACGTGCCAAGCGGATGGCGGAACTGCCCGAGAGCCCGTCGTTCTTCGGCCGCCTCGACTTCGCCGACGTCCCGGAGGCCGGAGACCACCGTCGGCAGCGCTACTACGTGGGCCGCCGGCGGATCTCCGAGGACCCGACCGTGCCGCCGCTGGTGGTCGACTGGCGGGCCCCGGTCTCCCGGGCCTTCTACCAGGCGAGCGCCCAGGCCCCGCTCGGGCTCGCCCGGCGCCGCAGGTTCGGCTGGGCGCCGTGGAGCCTCGGCGCGCCGGAGGAGCTGACCGGGCTGGAGGACGAGCCGCTCGACGGCGCGGCCTCGTCCGGGGCGGACGGCGCGGAGAGCGCTGCGGGCCGTGCCGGGGACAGCGCCGGGCGCGGCGCGGCGGGTGGCCTCCTCGCGGCCGAGATCGAGCGGCCCCGCACCGGCCCGATGCGGGACATCGTCGCCACCATCCAGCCCGAACAGGACGTACTGGTGCGGGGCGGACTGGCCGAGTCCGTCTGTGTGCAGGGCGCGCCCGGCAGCGGCAAGACCGCCGTCGGCCTGCACCGGGCCGCGTACCTGCTCTACAGCTTCCCGCAGCGGATCCGGCGCGGCGGCCTGCTGGTCATCGGCCCCAACCGGACCTTCCTGCGCTACATCGCCGAGGTCCTCCCCGCCCTCGGCGAGATCGACGTCACCCAGTGCACCGTCGAGGACCTGGTCGCCGCCCGGTCGGCGCCCTCACGGTCGGCTCCCACCCGTCCGGGTGCCGGCGGGCCGGCCGCCGCCTGGGCCGTGACCGGGACGGACGACGAGCGGGCCGCCGCGGTCAAGCAGGACGCGCGGATGGCGACCGTGCTGCGCCGGGCCCTGTACGGGCGGATCCGGGCGGGGGGCTCGGAGCCGCTGGTCGTCCCCGACGGCTCCTACCGGTGGCGGGTGCCGCCGGAGCGACTCGACCGGATGGTCGCCGAGCTGCGCGACCAGGCGCCGCCGTACGCGATCGGCCGGGAGAGCGTCCGTACCCGGGTGGTGGCCATGCTGCAGGACCAGGCCGAGCGCCGGGTCGGCGTGCTGCCCGCCGCCTGGCAGCGGAGGACCGGCCGCTGCAAGCCGGTGTCCGCCTTCCTGGACGCGGCCTGGCCCGATCTGCGGCCGGCGGCCGTGGTCGCCGCACTGCTCGGTGACCCCGCCGTCCTCGCCGAGGCCGCCGACGGGGTGCTCGGCCCCGAGGAGCAGGCGGCGATCCTCTGGCGCCGGCCGCCGCGCTCGGAGAAGAGCGCCAAGTGGTCCGAGCACGACCTGATGCTCCTGGACGAGGTGGCGGGACTGATCGAGCACCCGGCCGGCTTCGGCCACGTCGTCGTGGACGAGGCCCAGGACCTCTCGCCGATGCAGTGCCGGGCGATCGCCCGCCGCAGCGCCTTCGGCTCGCTCACCGTCCTCGGCGACCTCGCCCAGGCGACGGCGCCCTGGGCCGCCCGCAGCTGGCCCGAACAGCTCGCCCACCTGGGCAAGCCGCAGGCCGTCGTGGTGCCGCTGACCACCGGCTTCCGGGTCCCGGCCGCCGTGACGGAGCTCGCCAACCGGGTACTCGATGCCCTGGACGTGGACGTGCCGCCGGCCGTCTCGCTGCGGCGGGACGGCGAGCTGACGGTGCGCAGGGTCGACGGGACGGGCCCGGGCGGTGCGGCCGGTCTGGGCGGCGCGGCGGTGGCGGCGGTGCGGGCCGCGCTGGAGCAGGAGGGGTCGATCGCGGTGATCGCGGCGGACGGCACCGTGGCGGAGGCGGGCGAGGCCCTGCGGGCGGCCGGGATCGAGACGGCCTCGGCCGAGCAGGTCGGCAGCGCGGCCCGGGTGACGGTGCTGCCCGCCTCGCTGGTCAAGGGCCTTGAGTACGACCACGTGGTGGTGCTGGAGCCGGCCGCGATCGTGGCGGCGGAGCCGCGCGGCCTGCACCGGCTGTACGTGGTGCTCACCCGGGCGGTCTCGCGGCTGGACATCCTGCACTGCCGTCCGCTGCCCGCACCGCTGGCCGGCTGACGGCGGGGCCCGGGCCGCGAAGCCCGGTCGAGGGGTCGGGGCGTGGGGTCGGGTCGTGGGGCCCGGCGGCCGGACCGTCATCGGGCGGAGCCGGCCCCTGCCCGGCAGCGCCGCTCCACGGCCGCTGACCTGCGGTGGGGCCGGGCGCAGATCGGCCGGAGATCCGCCGTGGATCCCCGGCCGAGAAGGTCTCCCCAGCGGTCGTCGGACCGGACTCGGCCGGACGGGCCGGACGGCGGCGGCCCGGCGCCGGGCGGCAGGGCAGACCCGCCCGGGCGGGAATCAGCGTGGGGAGAGCAACATGGACGGGACTCACTTCGGCGAACTCCTCAGGGCCCACCGGAACCGGCGCGGCCTGACCCAGCGCCAGCTGGCCGACCTGGCGACGCTGAGCGTGCGCGCGGTGCGCAACCTCGAACTGGGGAAGGCGCAGCGCCCCCGGCAGGAGACGGTCAGGCTGCTGAGCGAGGTGCTGCGGCTGAACGACTCGCGCCGGGCCGAGCTGGAGTCGGCGGCGTACGCACCGGCGCCCGGGAGCCGGCAGGGCATCGGCGAGTCGGTGGCCCCGCCCGCGCCGACCGCTCCGATGATCGGCCGGATCGCCGAACTCGACGCGCTGATGCGGATGCTGACGGTGGACGGCCACCGCTCGCTGAGCATCGTCGGGTTGGGCGGGATCGGCAAGACCCGGCTGGCGCTCGAACTCGCCGGGGCGGTCCACGCCGGGTGCGGGTGGCCGGTGCTGTGGCTGCCCTGGCAGTGCCTGCTGGACCCGGGCGCGGGCTACGGCCGGCTGGCGGACCTGCCGGTCGGCATGCTGCTGCCCGAGGCGGCGGGCGACCCGAGGCGGGCGCTGGCCGCGCTCGGCCCGCTCATCGGGGACTGCCGGCTCCTGCTGGTGATCGACGGGCTGGACGCGGACGGCGACCACGCCGCCGAATTGGCGGGGCTGCTCCAGCGCTGCCCCCGGCTGCGGGTGGTGGTCACCGCGCGGACGCCGCTGCGGACGGCGGGCGAGCAGGTCGTGCCGCTGGGGCCGATGCCGGTGCCGGGGGACCCGGCCGTCGGGGCCGCCGAGCTGGCCCGGATCGAGTCCGTCCGGCTGCTGGTCTCGCACGTCCACCGCTTCCACCCCGGGTTCCGGCTGGACGAGGCGACCGCGCCGGCCGTGGCGGCGATCTGCCGCCGGCTCGACGGGGTGCCCAGCGCGCTGGGGCACGCGGCCGAGTGGTTCCTGACCGAGGGCCCGGCGGACCTGCTGGCCCTGGCCACGCACAGCCCGCTGGTGCTGGCCTCCTCCCCGAGCGGGTCGGGCCAGCACGCGGACGCCCGGCGCCACCTGGGGCGGAGCCTGGCCGTGCTGCCGGAGGCCGGCCGGCGGGTGCTGGAGCGGATGGGCGGGCGGACCGAGCCGTGGACGGTGGCCGAGGCGGCGGGCCCGGACCCGGAGGCGTCCGGGTACGCCGAGACCACCCGGGCCGTGCACGGCCTGCTGGTCCACGGGCTGCTCCGGGAGACCGCCGACGGGCTGCGGCGCCGCTTCACCGTGCTCAACCTGGTCCGGGCGCTGACCGCCGAGCGGCCGGTCGGTGCGGGTGTGCCCGTGCCGGTGGGCGGCGCCTGAAGGCCGGAGGCCGGGACGACGCGGCCCGGGACGACGTGAGCCGGGAGGACGCGGCCCGGGACGACGGGGCCCGGGACGACGGGGCCCGGGCGGACGGGCCGGCGCGGAGCCGAAACTACCGCTCGGATGCCCCTGGGAGTGCCCTTCGCGGGCCGGGGCCGTCACTACGTTCGGCTCAGTCGGCAAACAGCCGACCTCAGCGAGCTCATCGAGACGTCAGATGCGACGCGACAAGCGGCATCCCGGCGGAAGCGAACTATGGAAACAGAGAACACGCGCTCGGCCATCGCGAGAACCGAACTCAGTGTCGTCGTCTCCGGCGTGATGTCCGACGCCCACACCTGGAACCTCGTCTACCTCCAGCTGCTGCTGGAGGAGTTGGGGCACCGAGTCGTCAACCTCGGGCCCTGTGTCCCCGGCGACCTGCTGGTCGCCGAATGCCAGTGGCGCCGTCCGGACCTGATCGTGCTCAGCAGTGTGAACGGGCACGGCTTCCAGGACGGCCTGATGGCGATCGAGCAGTTGCGGGCCAGTCCGGAGCTGGCCGACTGCCCGGTGATCATCGGAGGGAAGCTCGGCGTGCGGGGAGCCGAGGACGGCGACCGCTCGGCCGAGTTGTTGCGGGCCGGGTTCGACGCGGTCTTCGACGACTCGGGCGGGGTGACGGCCTTCCGGTCCTTCATCGGATCACTGACGAAGGCGGCCCTGGAACCGGCCTCCCCGCACCCGGCCGCCCCGCACCCGGCCGCCCCGCACCCCGTCGCCCTGGAACCGGCCGCCCAGGCCCGGGCCGTGGCGGCCCTCGACGCGGGAGGTGCCCGATGACAGCCGAACCGGCGCGGACCGGCGAAGGCCCGGCCGCCGGTACCGAACGGGCAGCCGCCCCGGGTGGCGCCCGGGTCGTCCCGGCCGCCGTCCGGGGCGTCCCGGTCCGGCGGTCCGGCTTCGGCGAGTTCGTCGCCCGCGCGCACGCCCGCGGCGAACTCGTCGTCCAGCCCCGGATGGGCTTCAGCGACCCCGGCGAGATGCGCGCGGGCCTGCTCGCCACCAAGCGGGCCGGGGCCACCACCGTCGGCACGCTCACCCTGGACAGCTACACCCGGGTCGGCGAGCACGACGCCGCCCGCCGGGCGCTGGAGGCGGGTGTCCGCCTCAACGGCTATCCGATCGTCGCCCAGAGTGCCGCCCGCACCCGGGCGGTCCTGGACGGCGCGCTGGACGAGGGCTTCCCCGTCCAGGTGCGGCACGGCTCGGCCCGTCCGCAGCGGATCATGACGGCGCTGGCCGAGGTGGGCCTGCACGCCACCGAGGGCGGCCCGGCCTCCTACTGCCTGCCGTACGGCCGGGTGCCGCTGCGGGAGTCGGTGGAGAACTGGGTGGAGTGCTGCCGGCTGCTGGCCGCCGTCCGGGAGACCGGCGGGGAACCGCACCTGGAGACCTTCGGCGGCTGCATGATGGGCCAGCTCTGCCCGCCGTCGCTGCTGGTCGCGATCAGCCTCCTGGAGGGGCTGTTCTTCTGCCAGAACGGGCTGTCCGACGTCTCGCTGAGCTACGCCCAGCAGACCAGCGGCGTCCAGGACGAGGAGGCGGTGGCCGCGCTGCGCCGACTGGCCGCCGAGTTCCTGCCGACGCCGTACTGGCACATCGTCGTCTACACCTACATGGGCGTGTTCCCGCAGACCCCGGAGGGGGCGGCGGACCTGCTCGCCGCCTCGGCGCGGCTCGCCGTCCGGTCCGGTGCGTCCCGGCTGATCGTGAAGACGGCCGCCGAGGCGTTCGGGATCCCGACCGTCGGGGAGAACGTCACCGCCCTGGAGCACGCGGCCCGGGTGGCGGCGGCGGAGCGGTCGGCACCGCCCGGCCGGGCGGACGGGGACAGCGAGGTCTACGCCGAGGCGCGGGCCTTCGTCGAGGCGGTGCTGGACCTGGACGGCGTGGTCGCCCGGTCGCTGCCGCGCGCCTTCGAACGCGGCTACCTGGACGTCCCGTTCTGCCTGCACCCGGACAACGCGGGCCGGTCCCGCAGCACGATCGACGACTCCGGCCGGCTGCGCTGGACGGCGGTCGGCGCGATGCCGCTCGGCCGCTCCTCCGTCGCCGGGCTGACCCGGCCGCTGACCTCCGGCGGACTGCTGAGCTCGCTGTCGTACATGCAGCACAGCTACGACCGGGCCGGACTCGACGGCGCCGCGGGCCGTCCGATCGCGGCGGGCCCCGCCGGCCCCGCGGCCCTCACCGCCCACGAGGCGTACCAGGCCCCCGGCAGCCTCCAGAACCACGGCAGCCACCAGACCCACGGCGCCCGCCAGCCCGACGAGACCCCCGAGACCCACGAGACCCCCCGGACACCGACTCCAGAGAGTACGAGGAACCGACCGTGACCACCCCCTTCGCCGTACCCGAACTCCCGCACCCGCGCGCCCACCTGACCTCCCCCGTCACCCGGGGCGCCCTGAGCCTGCAGAGCGGACTGCTGGCCGCCGCCCGCGAGTTCCTGCGCGACAACGGCTTCACCGAGCTGCTGCCGCCGATCATCGGCCCGGTCACGGACCCGGGCAACCGCGGCGCCAAGCAGGTCGACATCGACTACTACGGCCACCGCTACAAGCTGATGACCAGCGCGATCCTGTACAAGCAGGCCTCGCTGCTGGCCTTCGACAAGATCTTCTACGTGGCGCCGAACGTCCGTCTGGAGCCGGTGGAGACCGCCGGCACCGGCCGTCACCTCACCGAGTTCCACCAGCTCGACGTGGAGGTGGCCGGCGCCTCCCGGGACGACATCCTCCAGCTGATCGAGGACCTGGTGCGCCACATGGCCCGCCACGTGGTCGCCGAGCACACCGCCGACCTCGAACTGCTCGGCCGCGACCCGGGCGCGTTCACCGACCTGATCAACTCCGCCTTCGACCGGATGTCGCACGCCACCGCCGTCGAGCGGCTGCACGACCTCGGCCACGGCCAGAGCCCCGACGCCGAACTCGACTGGCCCGGCGAGGCGTTGCTCTCCGGCAAGGCCAGCCGCCCGTTCTTCGTCACGGACTACCCGAAGGGCTCGCGCGGCTTCTACGACCGGGAGAGCCGGGAGGACCCGGGCGTGCTGCGCAACTTCGACCTGATCGCCCCCGAGGGCTACGGCGAGCTGTGCAGCGGCAGCGAGCGCGAGTCCGACTACGCGCGGATCGTCGCCCGGATCCGGGAGACCGGCGAGAACCCGGCCAAGTACGCCTGGTACCTGGAGACCGCCCGCGAGGGCATCCCGGCCAGCTCGGGCTTCGGCATCGGCCTCCAGCGGCTGACCCGCTACATCGCCGGACTGGACGCCGTCTGGCAGGCCACCGCGTTCCCCAAGCTCGTCGGGACGGTCTCGCCGTGAGCGCCCTGCACGCCGTCGGCCTGCCGACGGACGCGATCCGCGCCCGCGCCAGGACCGGCACCGCCGCCGCCTTCCCGTCGGCGGACGACTACGGCCACACCCTGTACGGGGACGAGGGCCTGACCGCCGCGGACCCGCTGGACCGGGCCAGGCTCGTCCCGCCGGTGTTCGTGCCGCAGCGGCTGGAGAAGCTGATCGACCTCGGCCGCGAGCCGCTCTTCTCCGACGTCGCACTCGCCACCGCGGTGGGCGGCTTCGCCTCCGCGCTGCCCGTCTACGTCTCGGCCTTCGGCTCCACCCAGGTCGCCAGCCGGGACCTCGGGGTCGCCGCCGCCCGGCAGGCCGGCCGGCTGGGCATCCCGATGGTGATCGGCGAGAACATCGTCCCGGTCCAGGGCTACGGGCGCGCCGAGTCCGACGAACAGCGCGCCCTGCTCCGCCGGATCGAGGCCTACGCCGAGGAACTGCCGGACGGTCTGGGCGGGTTGGTGGTCCAGCAGAGCACCGAGGACGCCGACGCCGAGGTCTGGAACCTGGTCTACAGCGACCCCGGCACCCGGGGCCTGCTCGAATCCGGGCGCCTGGGCTTCGAGTTGAAGGTCGGCCAGGGCGCCAAGCCCGGGCTCGGCGGGATGACCGTCCTGCCGCGCGCCGAGGCGGCCCGGCTCGCCGACCGCTTCCAGCTCCAGGACGTCTTCGGCGCGGACGACCCCCGGGTGCTGCGCAGCAGCAGCCCCGGCACGTTCACCGACGAGATCCTGCGCCAGCAGATCCGGCTGATGCGCAACAACTTCCCGCACGCCCGGGTGTGGGTCAAGCTCCCGCCGGCCCGGGACGTCGCCGCGGCCGCCCGGGTGGCCTGGGCGGCCGGTGCCGACGCGGTCACCGTCGACGGCGCCGAGGGCGGCTCGGGCTGGGCGCCCACCGCCTTCCCCGCCCAGGTCGGCCTCCCGCTGCACGAGTGCCTGCGCCGGATCCACCCGGCCGACGGCTGCCTGCTCGCCGCCGGCCGGATCTGGGAGGGCGCCCGCGCGGCCAAGGCGCTCGCCCTGGGGGCCACCGCCGTCGGCCTCGGCCGGGCGGCCCTGCTGGCCGCCGACGAGGACCCCCGGGACGGCCTGACCCGCCTGGTGGAGTGCCTGGCGCTGGAGCTGCGGCTGATCACCAGCGCGCTCGGCGTCTACTCCACCGGCGCGCTGACCGTCGAGGACGTCTGGTTCGGCGCCGGTTCCCGGGGGCCCGAGGGCGCCCCGCGACCGGCCGAGGAGCACCTCCATGGCTGAGACCGAGACCCTCACCCGCAAGGACGGTCCCGGGCAGCCCGAACAGCACGCCTTCGGCAGCCCGTTCCACCCCGGCTACCTCGGCTTCGTGGTCGCGAACGGCTTCTCCGCGATCGGGAACTCCGCCTGGTTCGTGGCCCTGACCGTGGTGCTCACCGAGATCGCCTCCCCGACCGTGGTCGGTGCCGTCCTGGCGCTCTCCTCGCTGCCCGCGCTGCTGGGCCTGCTGGTCGGGGGAGCGGTGGTCGACCGGACCGGCCCCCGCCGGGTCATGATCGTGGCCGACCTGCTGCGCTGCGCCATCCAGGCCGCGGCCGCCGTGATCGCCTGGGCCGGCCACCTGTCGGTCGTCGTCTTCGTGGCCGTCCTGCTCCTGACCAACCTGATGGACGCCTTCTTCATGCCGGCCTCGGGGGCGCTGCGCCCCCGGCTGCTGCCGCGCGAGCACCTGCTGCGGGGCAACTCGCTGTTCCTGCTGGGCTCGCGCGGCGGCCAGGCGGTCGGCGGGCCGATCGGGGCGGTGCTGATGGGCGCGGGCGGTGCGGCGCTGGTGGCCGGCTTCGACGCGGTCAGCTTCGCCGTCTCGGCCGTCGCGGTGCTGCTGATGCGGATCCCGGCGGTGCTCAGGGCGCCGGCCGCGCCGCCGGAACAGGCCGCACCGGAGGCCGCGGCCCCGCCGCCGGAGGGCCTGGCCGCCCGGATCAGGGAGGGCCTGCGCTACATCCGGGGCCACCGCGACCTGTTCTGGCTGATGGTGCTGATCGGCCTGAGCGAACTGGCCAGCATGGGACCGGTCAACGTCGGCCTGGTGCTGCTCGCCGACCGCTTCGGCACCCCGCTGGGCGTCGGGGCGCTGCTCACCGCCTTCACCCTGGGCGCCGTCGCCAGCTTCCTGATCACGACCGCCTGGCCGACCCGCCGGCGCAGCGGAGGCGTGGTGGTGGCCGGGGTCGCGGCCCAGGGGCTGCTGCTGGCCGGCCTGGGCCTGGTCGGGTCCTTCGTGCCCGCCGTCGTGCTCTACTTCGGGCTCGGCGTGCTGTCCGGGATGGTCGGCAACGTGCTGGGCTCGCTGGTGCAGCGCTGGTCCGCGCCGGAGGTGCGGGGCCGGGTGATGTCCGTCCTCACCATGACGGCCTTCATGGCCGCGCCGGTCGGCAACCTGCTGCTGGGCGTGCTGGTCAACGCGGTCGGGCTGCCGGCCACGATGGTCCTGCACGGCGCCGTCGCGGGGCTGGCGGCCGTCATCGCCCTGGTCCGTCCCGCCATCGGCCGGGCCCGGCTGGACTGACTCCGGGGATCGACCCCGGCCGGGCCGCCCCGGCCGGGGGAAGTGCCCCCGGAGTGCCTCGCCGAGTGCCCCCCGGGGGCGCCCCCGGACCGTAGTTTCGTAGAGACAGCCCACCGTGTTCCGCAAACCCCCTCCCGTTGCGCCCGAACGGATCTGACGGAGCATCAGATCCGTGGCGAATTCCGAGACATCAGGAGCCGAATCATGAGCAACCCGTTCGAGAACCCCGACGAGTCCTACTTCGCGCTGGTCAACGACGAGGGCCAGTACTCCCTGTGGCCGGCCTCGATCCCCGTCCCCGAGGGCTGGACGGTCGCCCACGGCGAGGACGCCCGGGAGGCCTGCCTGGCCCACATCGAGGCCGCCTGGACGGACATGCGGCCGAACAGCCTGATCCACGCGTCGAACTGACCTCGCCGCACGACCACAAGGAGTCCCCGTGATCCCGTTGTCATTCGCCCAGCGACGGCTGTGGTTCATCAACCGGCTGGAGGAGCCGAACGGTACGTACAACGTCCCCGTGGTCGTGCGGTTCCGGGGCCCGCTGGAGGTGGAGAGCCTGCGCGGCGCCCTGCGCGACGTGGTGGTCCGCCACGAGCCGCTGCGCACCACGTTCCTGGAGCGGGACGGCGAGCTGTGGCAGGAGGTGGCGGACGAGCGGACCCTGGAGGTCCCGTTCGTCACCGAGCCCTGCACGGCGGAGCAACTGGAGGAGCTGGTCGACGCCGAGGCGGCGCGGCCCTTCGACCTCTCGACGGACATGCCGCTGCGGGCGCGGCTGCTCTCGGTCGACCCCGAGCAGCACGTCCTCGTGGTGGTGATGCACCACATCGCCAGCGACGGCTGGTCGATGTCCCCGCTGATGCGCGACCTCGCGGAGGCGTACGAGGCGCGCTGCGCCGGCCGGGAGCCCGGCTGGGAGCCGCTGCCGGTGCAGTACTCGGACTACGCGCTGTGGCAGCGTGACCTGCTCGGTGAGGAGGACGACCCGGAGAGCTTGGTGTCCCGCCAACTCGCGTACTGGCGTGAGGCGTTGGCCGAGCTCCCGGAGGAGCTGTCGCTGCCCGTCGACCGGCCCCGGCCGGCCGTCGCCTCGCACCGCGGCGACACCGTCCGCTTCGAGGGCGACGCCGATGTGCACCGGCGGCTGGCGAGGATGGCGCAGGCCGACGGCGGCACCCTGTTCATGGTGCTCCAGGCGGCCCTCGGTGTGCTGCTGTCGCGGCTCGGCGCGGGTACCGACATTCCGCTCGGCACGCCGGTCGCGGGCCGTACCGACGAGGCGCTGGACGACCTGGTCGGCTTCTTCGTCAACACCCTGGTGCTGCGCACCGACCTCTCCGGCAACCCGACCTTCACCGAACTGCTCGGCCGGGTGCGCCGCACCGACCTGGCGGCCTTCGAGAACCAGGACGTCCCCTTCGAGCAACTCGTCCAGGAGCTCAACCCGGAGCGCTCGCTGGCCCGCAACCCGCTGTTCCAGGTCATGCTGGTGCTGCAGAACGCGGCCACGCCGCGCCTGGACTTCGCGGGCCTCGACGTCGAGCACCGGGTCGCCACCAGCACCGGTGCGAAGTTCGACCTGACCCTGGACCTCGCCGAGCGGCAGGACCTGTTCGGCGGCCCGGCCGGGCTGAGCGGCACCCTCCAGTACTCGGCGGACATGTTCGACCGCCGGACCGCCGAGTGGCTGGCGGCGAGCCTGGTGCGGGTGCTGGAGGCCGTGGCGTCCTTCCCGGACGCCCGGGTCGGTGAGCTGGACCTGCTCAGCGACGAGGAACTGGCGCTGCTGGAGGAGTGGAACGGCCCGGCGGGTGTGCCCGTGGAGGCGTGCGCGCACGAGGTGTTCGAGGCCCGCGCGGCCGACACCCCGGAGGCGACGGCGCTGGTCTTCCGCGACCGGCGGGTGACGTACGCCGAGCTGAACGCCCGGGCCAACCGGGTCGCCCGGCAGCTGCGCGACATGGGAGTGGAGCGCGGCGAGGTGGTCGGGGTGCTGCTGGAGCGCGGCGTCGACCTGGTGGCCGCCGTCCTCGGTGTGCTGAAGGCCGGTGCGGGCTACACCGTCCTGGACACCGACTTCCCGGTCGACCGCTGGAAGGCCGTCCTGGGCCAGGTGGACGCCGGCGTCCTGGTCACCGCGGCCGTCCACGCGGACCGGGTGCCGGAGCTGCGCAGCGTCCGGATGGACGCCGACGCCGAGGCGATCGCCGCGCAGGACCCCGCGGACCTGGGCCCGACCTCGGGCCTGGACGACGTGGCCTGCGTCATGTTCACCTCCGGGTCGACGGGTCGGCCGAAGGGTGTGGTGGCGTCGCACCGGGCTCTGGTGGCGACGCTGGTGGGCCAGGAGTTCGTGGACTTCGGGCGTGAGCAGGTGTGGTTGCAGTGCTCGCCGGTGTCGTGGGACGCGTTCGCGCTGGAGTTGTTCGGGGCGTTGTTCTCGGGTGCGATGTGTGTGCTGCAGCCGGGTCAGCGGCCGGAGCCGGCGGTGATCGAGGCGCTGGTGGCGGAGCACAAGGTCTCCACGGTGCATGTGTCGGCGAGCCTGCTGAACTTCCTGTTGGACGTGTATCCGGCGGTGTTCGCGTCGGTGGACCAGGTGATGACGGGTGGTGAGCCCGCGTCGATGCCGCATGTGCGCAAGCTGTTGGAGCTGCGTCCCGGTCTGCGGTTGGTGAACGGGTACTCGCCGGTGGAGAACATGATCTTCACCATGTGCCACACCGCGCTGGCGGCGGACACCTCGGCGGTGTCGCTGCCGGTCGGGCGGCCGATCGCGGGCAAGCGTGTCTATGTGCTCGACAGTTTCCTGAACCTCGTTCCGCCGGGTGTGGCGGGGGAGTTGTACATGGCGGGCCCGGGTCTGGCGCGTGGGTACGCGGCGCAGCCGGCGTTGACGTCGGAGCGGTTCGTCGCGAACCCGTTCGAGCCGGGGACCCGGATGTACCGCACGGGTGACCTGGTGCGCTGGCGCGCGGACGGCGTGATGGAGTTCCTGGGCCGGGCGGACCAGCAGGTGAAGATCCGCGGTTTCCGGATCGAGCTCGGCGAGGTCGAGGCGGCCCTGTCGCGCTGCGAGGGCATCCGCCAGGCCGTCGTCCTGGCCCGCGAGGACACCCCCGGCGACAAGCGCCTCGTCGGCTACGTCGTCGGCGAAACCGACACGGACCCGGCCGCCCTCGACCCCGCCGACCTGCGCGAACAGGTCGCCGCCTTCCTGCCCGAGTACATGGTCCCGTCCGCCGTCGTGGTGCTGGAGGCGATCCCGCGCACCCCGAACGGCAAGCTCGACCGCAAGGCGCTGCCCGCCCCCGACTACAGTGCGGCGAGCACCGGCCGCGCCCCGCGCACCCCGCAGGAGGAGATCCTCTGCGCGCTGTTCGCCGAGGTCCTCGGCCTGGACGCGGTCGGCATCGACGACAGCTTCTTCGCCCTCGGCGGCCACTCCCTGCTCGCCACCCGTCTGATCAGCCGCATCCGCACCGCCCTGAACGCCGAACTGGGCATCCGCACGGTCTTCGAGGCCCGGACCGTCGCCGCCCTCGCACAACGGCTCTCCGCCGCCGGCAAGGCCCGTCCGGCCCTCCGGCCGCGCCGCAAGGAGACGTCGTGACTCCACCGCCGACCGCACCGGGGCCGCACACGCCGCCCGCGCTGCTGCCGGGCCTGTTCGAGGCCCAGGCCGCCCGCACCCCGAGGGCCACCGCCGTGGTCTTCGAGGGCGCCACGCACAGCTACGCCGAGCTCAACGCCGCCGCCAACCGCCTGGCCCGTCTGCTGATCGAGCACGGCGCGGGCCCCGAACGCACCGTCGCCCTGATGCTGCCGCGCACCGCCGGACTGGTCGTCAGCCTGCTGGCCGTGCTCAAGACCGGCGCCGCGTACGTGCCGGTCGACCCCGACCACCCGGCCGACCGGATCGGCTACGTACTGGACGACGCCAGGCCCGCCCTGGTGCTCACCACCGAGGCCCTGGCCGACCGCCTCCCGGCCGACGCGCTGACCGTCGACTCCGCCGCCACCGCCGAGGACCTGGCCGGGCGGGCGGCGGGCGACGTCACCGACGCCGAGCGCCGCGAACCGCTGCGGCCCGGGCACCCCGCGTACGTCATCTACACCTCGGGCTCCACCGGCCGCCCCAAAGGGGTCGTGGTGCCGCACGCCGCACTGGCCAACCTGCTCGGCGACCTCGGCCGCCGCTTCCCGCTCACCGAGCGGGACCGCTGGCCGGCGGTCACCACCTTCGCCTTCGACATGGCCGTCCCCGAGCTCTACCTGCCGCTGGTCAACGGCGCCCGGATGGTCCTCGTCCCCCGGCCCGTGGTGACCGACCCGGCGGCGCTGACCCGACTGCTGCACCGCTGCGGCGCCACCGTCCTCCAGGCCACCCCCTCGCTCTGGCGCACCCTGGTCGAGCACGGCGCCGAACTGCCCCCACTGCGCGTGCTGGTGGGCGCGGAGGCGCTGCCGGCGCCGCTCGCGGCGGCGATCGCCCGGTACGGCGAGGTCACCAACCTGTACGGCCCCACCGAGACCACCGTCTGGTCCACGGCCGCCCGGCTCGACCCCGCGACCGGCGAGGTGTCGATCGGCGGGCCGATCACGGACACCCGGGTGTACCTGCTGGACGAGGCGCTGCGCCCGGTGCCGGAGGGCGAGACGGGCGAGCTGTACATCGCCGGCGGCGGGCTCGCCCGCGGCTACCGGGGCCGGCCCGGGCTGACCGCCGAACGCTTCGTCGCCGACCCGTCCGCCGTCGGCCGCCGGATGTACCGCACCGGCGACCTCGCGCGCCGCGCCGCCGACGGCGGACTGCGCTTCGTGGGCCGGGTCGACAGCCAGGTGAAGGTGCGCGGCCACCGGATCGAGCTCGGCGAGGTCGAGGCGGCGATGCTGCGCCACCCCGGTGTCGCGCAGAGCGCCGTCCTGGCCCGCGAGGACCGGCCCGGCGACGTCCGGCTGGTCGGCTACGCGGTGCCCGCCCGCCCGGCGCCCGAACGGGCCGAGGCGCAGGACGCCCGGCAGGTCGAGGGCTGGCAGACGGTCTTCGACGCCGAGTACGGGTCCGACGCGGGCCTCGCCCTCGGGGAGGACTTCCGGCTCTGGCGCAGCAGTTACGACGGCTCGCCGATCCCGCGCGCCGAGATGGAGGAATGGCGGGACGGCGCCGTCGCGCGGATCCGCGCACTGGCGCCCCGGCGGGTGCTGGAGATCGGCGCCGGCAACGGGCTGATCCTGTCGAAGCTGGCCCCGCACTGCGCCTCCTACTGGGCCACCGACGTGTCGGCGAGCGCGATCGAGGCCCTGCGCGAGGGCCTGGCCCGGGTGCCCGGGCTCGCCGTCCGGCTGTCCGTGCAACCGGCGGACTCCGTGGCCGGGCTGCCGCTCGGCGGCTTCGACACCGTGGTGCTCAACTCCGTCGCGCAGTACTTCCCGAGCGGCGAGTACCTGCTGCGGGTGGTCGAGCGGGCACTGCAACTGGTCGCGCCCGGCGGCACCGTCTTCCTCGGGGACCTGCGCAACCTGCGGCTGCGGCGCTGCCTGGCGGCCGCGATCCGACTGGGCCGGGCCGAACCGGACGCCGACACCGGGGTGCTGCGCAAAGAGATCGAGGCCGCACTGGCGGCCGAGGAGGAACTCCTCGTCGACCCGGCGCTGTTCACCGCGCTGCCCGGACTGCTGCCGGAGGCGGCCTCGGTCGAGGTGCTGCTGCGCCGCGGCACGCACCACAACGAGCTGACCCGGCACCGGTACGACGTGGTGCTGCGCCGCGGTCCGGTGCCCCGGCGGCCCGCCGCGGCACCGGACCGGCCCTGGGACACCTGGGCGGACGGCCTGGACGGGCTGGCCCGCCACCTGGAGGAGCGGCGCCCGGCCCGGCTGCGGGTGACCGGCGTGCCCAACGGCCGGCTCGCGCACGAACTCGCCGCGCTGCGCGTCCTGGACGCGGACGGCACGGTCGAGGAGGCCCTGGCCGCCTACCGGGGCGGCCCCGGCACCGCCCCGGACCCGGAGGCCTTCCACGCCCTGGGCGAGCGGCTCGGCTACCGGGTCGCGGTCGGCTGGGCCGGGACGGACCCGGGCGCGCTCGACATCCGCTTCGACGACCCGGCCGCCGAACCGGTGCCCGGGGCCGACCGGGCCGACGGCGACCGCGCCGTTCCGGAGCCCGACCCCGCGCCCGCCGCCTGGACCAACGTGCCGGCCGGCTCCCGCGAACAGGCCGCGCTGGCCGGCGAGGTCCGCGCGCTGCTCGCCGCACAACTGCCCGGGTACATGGTGCCGAGCGCCATCGTGACGCTGGACGCCATGCCGCTCACCCCGAACGGGAAGCTGGACCGCAAGGCCCTGCCTGTCCCGCTCCAGTCGGCGGCCGGCACCGGGCGCGCGCCGCGCACCCCGCACGAGGAGACCCTCTGCGTGCTCTTCGCCGAGGTGCTGGGCCTGGACGCCGTGGCCGGCGTCGACGACGACTTCTTCGAGCTGGGCGGCCACTCCCTGCTCGCCACCCGGCTGATCAGCCGGATCCGCACCGAACTCGATGCCGAGCTGGGCATCACGACGATATTCGAAGCCCGTACTGTCGCCGGCGTCGCGAAGCGGCTGGCCGGCGCCGACAAGGCCCGGCCCGCTCTGCGGCCGCGGTAGAAGGAGTTCCCGTGATTCCCCCGTCTTCCGCGCAGCGGCGCCTGTGGTTCGTCAACCGACTGGACGGCTCCGGCAGCACCTACAACAACCCCGTCGCCCTGCGGCTGACCGGCCCGCTCGACGTCCCGGCCCTGGAGGCCGCGCTCGCCGACCTGGCGGAGCGGCACGAGCCGCTGCGGACCGTCTTCCCCGAGGTCGACGGCGAGCCGTACCAGCGGGTGCTGGACGCCGACGAGGCGCGGCCCGTGCTCGACCGCGCCACCTGCCCGGAAGACGGGCTGACCGCCGCGCTGGAGGCGCGGGCGCAGCGGCCCTTCGACCTGACCGTCGAAGCGCCGCTGCGCCCCACCCTGTTCGCCCTCGGCGCCGAGGACCACGTCCTGCTGCTGGTGATGCACCACATCGCCTCGGACGGCTGGTCGATGGCCCCGCTGCTGCGCGACCTGACGGCCGCGTACGAGGCCCGGCTCGCCGGCCGGGAGCCCGGCTGGGAGCCGCTGCCGGTGCAGTACTCGGACTACGCGCTGTGGCAGCGCGAGCTGCTCGGCGACGAGAGCGACCCGGACAGCCTGACGTCACGTCAGATCGCCTACTGGCGGCAGAACCTGGCCGACCTCCCGGAGGAGCTGTCGCTGCCGGCGGACCGTCCGCGACCGGCCGTCGCCTCGCACCGCGGCGCGGTCGTCGAGCTGGACCTCGGGGCACCGCTGCACCGGGCGCTGGCCGGCCTGGCCGAGGAGAGCGGCGCGACCCTGTTCATGGTGCTCCAGTCCGCCCTCGCGGTGCTGCTGTCGCGGCTCGGCGCGGGTATCGACATCCCGCTCGGCACGCCGGTCGCGGGCCGGACCGACGAGGCGCTGGACGACCTGGTCGGCTTCTTCGTCAACACCCTGGTGCTGCGCACCGACCTCTCGGGTGACCCGACCTTCCGTGAACTGCTCGGCCGGGTCCGGGACACCGACCTGACCGCGTTCGATCACCAGGACGTCCCCTTCGAGCAGCTGGTGGAGGTCCTGCGGCCGGAGCGCTCGCTCGCCCGCAACCCGCTGTTCCAGACCATGCTGATGCTGGAGAACACCGGGGAGGACGCCCCGGAGGGCGCCTCCGGGCTGCGGATCGCCCAGCACCGGTTCCTGTTCGACGCCGCCAAGTTCGACTTCACCCTCGCCTTCGTCGCCCGGCACGCCGCGGACGGCACCCCCGCCGGGATCGCCGGCGCCTGGGAGTTCGCGACCGACCTGTACGACCGGGAGAGCGTCGAGCTGCTGCGGGACCGCCTGCTCGGCGTGCTCGCCCTGGTCGCGGCCGACCCCGGGCTGCGGGTCGGGGCCGTCCCGGTGCTCGGCGAGGCCGACCATCGGGCGCTGGCCGAGGGCAACGACACCGCCCGCCCGGTCGAGCCGGCCGGCCTGCACGAACTGTTCGAGGCCCAGGTCGATCGCACCCCGGACGGCACCGCCGCCGTCCACGAGGACGAGACCGTGAGCTACGCGGAGCTGAACGCCCGCGCCAACCGGCTCGCCCGCCGGCTGGTCGCCGCCGGCGCCGGCCCGGAGACCCTGGTCGGGCTCTCGCTGCCGCGCTCGGTCGACCTGCTGACCGCCCTGCTGGCCGTCGCCAAGACCGGCGCCGCCTACCTGCCGATCGACCCGGACTACCCGGCCGAGCGGGTGGCCTTCATGGTCGAGGACGCCCGCCCGGTGCTGATCGTCACCAGCCGCGCGACCACCGTCCCGGCCCCCGAGGGCACCGCCCTGCTGGTCCTGGAGGACGTCGCCGAGGAGGTCGCCCGGCAGCGCGCCGACAACCTCGACGACGGCGACCGGCTCGCCCCCACCGACCCGCGCCAACCCGCGTACGTCATCTACACCTCCGGCTCCACCGGCCGCCCCAAGGGCGTCCTGGTCACCCACCAGGGAGTCGCCGGGCTGGCCGGCTCGCACATCGAGCACCTGGAGGTGGGCCCGGACAGCCGGATGCTCCAGTTCGCCTCGATCAGCTTCGACACCGCCCTGTCCGAGATCTGCGTGGCACTGCCCGCCGGCGCGGCCCTGGTGATGGCCTCCCGCGACCGCATCCAGCCCGGCGAGCCGCTCGCCGCCCTGCTCGCCGAACAGGCCGTCACCCACGTCACCCTGCCGCCCGCCGCCCTCGCCCAGCAGCCCGCCGAGGGCGGACTGCCCGACGGCACCACCCTGATCGTCGCGGGCGACGCCGTCCGCCCGGACCTGGTCCGGCAGTGGTCGGCCGGCCGCCGGATGATCAACGCGTACGGGCCGACCGAGGCGACCGTCTGCACCAACCTCAGCCTGCCGCTCACCGGTTCGGCCACGCCCCCGATCGGCCGCCCGGTCTGGAACGTCCGTGAGCACGTGCTGGACGAGCACCTGCGGCCGGTCCCGGTCGGCGTCCGCGGCGAGCTCTACATCGCCGGCCCCGGTCTGGCCCGCGGCTACCTGAACCGGCCCGGCCTGACCGCCGAGCGCTTCGTCGCCGACCCCTTCGAGCCCGGCGCCCGGATGTACCGCACCGGCGACGTGGTCCGCCGCCGCCGGGACGGCCAGCTGGAGTTCGCCGGCCGGGTCGACCACCAGGTCAAGATCCGCGGCTTCCGGATCGAACCGGGCGAGGTGGAGGGCGTCCTCGCCGGCCACCCCGCCGTCGGCCAGGTCGCCGCCGTGGTCCGTGAGGACACCCCCGGCGACAAGCGCCTGGTCGCCTACGTCGTCCCGAGCGGCGCCGAGCCCGCCGACGTCCTCGCCCTGCGCCGCTTCGTCGGCCGCACCCTGCCCGAGTACCTGGTGCCCGCCGCGGTCGTCCTGCTCGACGCGCTGCCGCTCACCCCGAACCGCAAGCTCGACCGCAAGGCGCTGCCCGCCCCCGACTACGGCACCGCCGGGGCCGGCCGCGCCCCGCGCACCCCCCGCGAGGAGGTGCTCTGCGCGCTGTTCGCCGAGGTCCTCGGCGTGGCCCGGGTCGGCATCGACGACAGCTTCTTCGACCTCGGCGGCCACTCGCTGCTCGCCACCCGCCTGATCAGCCGGGTCCGCACCGTCCTCGGTACCGAACTCGGCATCCGCGAGCTGTTCGCCGCGCCCACCCCGGCCGGCCTCGCCGCCGCCGTCGACCACGGCGCCGCCGCCCGCCCCGCCCTGCGACCGGCCGCCGACCGGGGCCCGGTGCCGCTCTCCTTCGCGCAGCAGCGGCTCTGGTTCCTGGCCGGCCTGGAGGGGCCGAGCGCCACCTACAACAGCTCCACCGCGCTGCGCCTGCGCGGCGGGCTCGACGTCCCCGCGCTCCGGGCCGCCCTGACGGACCTGCTGGAGCGGCACGAGGCACTGCGCACCGTGGTCGCCGAACAGGACGGGCGCCCGTACCAGCGCGTCGTCGGACTCGGCTCCGAGGGCGTGGAGCTGCCCGTCCTCGAAGCCCGGGCGGACGAGCTCGCCGGGCTCGTCGCACGGGTCGCCGGACACCACTTCGACCTGGCCGCCGACCTGCCGCTGCGCCCCACCCTGATCCGGCTGGGCGCGGAGGAGCACGTGCTGGTCCTGGTCAGCCACCACATCGGCACCGACGGCTGGTCGATGGCCCCGCTGCTGCGCGACCTGACGGCCGCCTACGAGGCGCGGCTCGCCGGCCGGGAGCCCGGCTGGGAGCCGCTGCCCGTGCAGTACTCGGACTACACGCTGTGGCAGCGCGAGCTGCTCGGCGACGAGAGCGACCCGGACAGCCTGGTGTCGCGCCAACTCGCCTACTGGCGTGAGGCGTTGGCGGATCTTCCGGAGGAGCTGGCGCTGCCCGCCGACCGCTCCCGCCCGGCCGAGGCCGGCCACGCCGGCGGCCTCGTCTCCGCCGGCCTCGACGCGGCGAGCCACCGGGCCCTGGCCGCCCTGGCCCGGGACAACGGCACGACGCTGTTCATGGTCCTGCAGTCCGCGCTGGCCGCGATGCTGTCGCGGCTCGGCGCGGGTACCGACATCCCGCTCGGCACGCCGGTCGCGGGCCGGACCGACGAGGCGCTGGACGACCTGGTCGGCTTCTTCGTCAACACCCTGGTGCTGCGCACCGACGTCTCCGGCGACCCGACCTTCCGCGAACTGCTGGAGCGGGTCCGCGACGCCGACCTGGCCGCCTTCGACCACCAGGACATTCCCTTCGAACGCCTCGTCGAGGCGCTCAACCCCGAACGCACCGCCGCCCGGCACCCGCTGTTCCAGGTGCTGATGCAGCTCCAGACCAGTGACGGCGGGGCCCTCGAACTCCCCGGCGTCCAGGCCTCGCTGGAACCGTACGAGTGGACCGCCGCCAAGTTCGACCTCGGCCTGGTCTTCACCGAGCTGCGTGACGAGCAGGGCGGGCCGGCCGGGCTCACCGGCACCCTGGAGTACTCCGCCGACCTGTTCGACCGCCGGACGGCGCAGTGGCTGGCGTCGACCCTGGTCCGGGTGCTGGAGGCGGTGGCCGGCGACGCCGACCTCCGCGTCGGCGGGCTGGACCTGCTGAGCGGCGCCGAACTGGCGCTGCTGGAGGAGTGGAACGGCCCGGCGGGCGTGCCCGTGGAGGCGTGCGCGCACGAGCTGTTCGAGGCCTGGGCCGCGGACACCCCGGAGGCGACGGCGCTGGTCTTCGAGGACCGGCGGGTGACGTACGCCGAGCTGAACGCCCGGGCGAACCGGGTGGCGCGGCAGCTGCGCGACACGGGAGTGGAGCGCGGCGAGGTGGTCGGGGTGCTGCTGGAGCGCGGCGTCGACCTGGTGGCCGCCGTCCTCGGCGTGCTGAAGGCCGGCGCGGGCTACACCGTCCTGGACACCGACTTCCCGGCGGACCGCTGGCAGGCCGTGCTCGACCAGGTGGACGCCGCAGCGGTGGTCACCACCGGCGAGCGCCCCGCGCTGCTCCCGGCCGACCGTACCGTCCGGATGGACGCCGACGCCGAGCGGATCGCGGCGCACTCCGGCGACGACCTCGGCCTGGCCGTCGGCCCGGACGATGTGGCGTGTGTGATGTTCACCTCCGGGTCGACGGGTCGGCCGAAGGGTGTGGTGGCGTCGCACCGGGCTCTGGTGGCGACGTTGGTGGGTCAGGAGTTTGTGGACTTCGGGCGTGAGCAGGTGTGGTTGCAGTGCTCGCCGGTGTCGTGGGACGCGTTCGCGCTGGAGTTGTTCGGGGCGTTGTTCTCGGGTGCGATGTGTGTGCTGCAGCCGGGTCAGCGGCCGGAGCCGGCGGTGATCGAGGCGCTGGTGGCGGAGCACAAGGTCTCCACGGTGCATGTGTCGGCGAGCCTGCTGAACTTCCTGTTGGACGTGTATCCGGCGGTGTTCGCTTCGGTGGAGCAGTTGATGACGGGTGGTGAGCCCGCGTCGATGCCGCATGTGCGCAAGCTGTTGGAGCTGCGTCCTGGTCTGCGGTTGGTGAACGGGTACTCGCCGGTGGAGAACATGATCTTCACGATGTGCCACACGGCACTGGCGGCGGACACCTCGGCGGTGTCGCTGCCGGTCGGGCGGCCGATCGCGGGCAAGCGTGTCTATGTGCTCGACAGTTTCCTGAACCTCGTTCCGCCGGGTGTGGCGGGGGAGTTGTACATGGCGGGCCCGGGTCTGGCGCGTGGGTATGCGGCGCAGCCGGCGTTGACGTCGGAGCGGTTCGTGGCGAACCCGTTCGAGCCGGGGACGCGGATGTACCGCACGGGTGACCTGGTGCGCTGGCGCGCGGACGGGGTGATGGAGTTCCTGGGCCGGGCGGACCAGCAGGTGAAGATCCGCGGCTTCCGGATCGAGCTCGGCGAGGTCGAGGCGGCGCTGTCGCGCTGCGAGGGCATCCGGCAGGCCGTCGTGCTGGCCCGCGAGGACACCCCCGGTGACAAGCGCCTCGTCGGCTACGTCGTCGGCGAGAGCGGCACCGAAACGGCCGCCCTGGACCCGGCCGCGCTGCGCGCCCTGGTCGGCAGGCAGCTCCCCGAGTACATGGTCCCGTCCGCCGTGATCGTCCTCGACGCGCTGCCGCTCACCCCGAACGGCAAGCTCGACCGCAAGGCCCTGCCCGCCCCCGACTTCACCGCCACCGGCACCGGCCGCGCCCCGCGCACCCCGCAGGAGGAGATCCTCTGCGCGCTGTTCGCCGAGGTCCTCGGCCTGGAGAGCGTCGGCGTCGACGACGGGTTCTTCGACCTCGGCGGCCACTCGCTGCTCGCCACCCGCCTGATCAGCCGCATCCGCACCACGCTCGATGCCGAGCCGCGGATCCGCGACCTCTTCCAGTGCCCCACCCCGGGCCGGCTCGCCGCTCTGCTCGACGGCCTCGCCGGCGCCCGCCCCGCCCCGGTGCCGCTGCCCCGGACCGGCGCCGCGCCGCTGTCCTTCGCCCAGCGCCGGCTCTGGTTCGTCTCCCGGCTGGAGGGCCCCAGCGACACCTACAACAGCTCGCTGGCCCTGCGCCTGCGCGGCCCGCTCGACGTGCCCGCCCTGCGCGCCGCCCTCACCGACCTGGTCGGCCGGCACGAGGCCCTGCGCACCGTCTTCGCCGAGCACGACGGCGAGCCGTACCAGCGCATCCTGGACCTCGCCGAGGCACCGGTCGACCTGCACGAGACCACGTGCACCGAGCAACAGCTTGCCGACGAGGTCTCCCGGGCCGCCAAGCACCTCTTCGACCTCGCCACCGACCTGCCGCTGCGCCCCACGCTGATCCGGCTGGGCGCCGAGGAGCACGTGCTGGTCCTGGTCAGCCACCACATCGCCACCGACGGCTGGTCGATGGGCCCGCTGCTGCGCGACCTCGCCGCCGCCTACCGGGCCCGCGGCGCCGACCGGGCCCCCGACTGGCGGCCGCTGCCGGTGCAGTACGCCGACTACGCGGCCTGGCAGCGCTCCCTGCTCGGCGACGAGAGCGACCCGGACAGCCGACTGGCCGGCCAACTCGCCTACTGGCGCGGCATGCTGGCCGAGCTGCCGGAGGAGCTGACGCTGCCGGCGGACCGGCCCCGCCCGGCCGTCGCCACCTTCACCGGCGGGGTGGTGTCCGCCGAGGTCGACGCGGACGTGCACCGCGCGCTGGCCGCCCTGGCCCGGGACAACGGCGTCACCCTGTTCATGGTCCTGCAGTCCGGGCTCGCGGCGATGCTGTCGCGGCTCGGCGCGGGCACCGACATCCCGATCGGCATGTCGGTCGCGGGCCGCACCGACGAGGCGCTGGACGAGCTGGTCGGCTTCTTCGTCAACTCGCTGGTGCTGCGCACCGACGTCTCCGGCGACCCCACCTTCCACGAGCTGCTGGCCCGTGTCCGGGAGACCGACCTGGGCGCCTTCGACCACCAGGACGTGCCCTTCGAGCGCCTGGTGGAGCTGGTCAACCCCGCCCGGCTGAGCGCCCGGCACCCGCTGTTCCAGGTGCTGCTCCAGCTCCAGAACACCGCCGAGGTGCGGCCCGAGTTCCCCGGCGTCGACGCGGACTTCGAGGACCTGGGCTGGGACCGCGCCAAGTTCGACCTCAGCGCGGTCTTCTCCGAACTGCGGGACGACACGGGCGCGGCGGCCGGCCTGACCGCCTCCCTGGAGTACTCCGCCGACCTGTTCGACCGCACCACCGCCGAGCGGCTGCTCGCCTGCCTGGTCCGGCTGCTCGGCGCGATCGCCGCCGACCCGGCCGCCCGGATCGCCGCCCTGCCCCTGCTCTCGGAGGCCGACCGGCGCGCCCTGGCCGGCTGGAACGCCACCGACCACCCCGTCCCGGCCGGCGACCTGCACCAGCTGTTCGAGGCACAGGTCGCCCGGACCCCGGAGGCCGAGGCCGTCGTCTTCGAGGACGAGAGCCTCAGCTACGCGGAGCTGAACGCCCGCGCCAACCGGCTCGCCCGCCACCTGGCCGCGGCCGGGGCCGGCCCGGAGACCCTGGTCGGGCTCTCGCTGCCCCGGTCGGTGGACCTGGTGGTGGCCACCCTGGCCGTGACCAAGACCGGCGCCGCCTACCTGCCGATCGACCCGGCCTACCCGGTCGACCGGATCGGGTACATGCTCGCCGACGCCCGCCCGGCGCTGCTGCTGACCGACCGGGCGACCGAGGCGCCGCAGGGCGTCCGGGTGCTGGTCCCGGCGGACATCGCCGCCGAGGTGGCCGCCCACCCGGCCGACGACCTCCCGGCTTCCGGCGACCCGGCCCGCCCCGCGTACGTCATCTACACCTCCGGCTCCACCGGCCGCCCCAAGGGCGTCGTGGTCACCCACCGGGGCATCGCCAACCTGGCGGACGCCCAGGTCGACCGGTTCGGCATCACCCCGGGCAGCCGGGTGCTCCAGTTCGCGTCGCTGAGCTTCGACGCCGCCTTCTCGGAGCTGACCACCGCGCTGCTGAGCGGCGCCACCGTGGTCCTGGCACCGGCCGCGCGGCTGATGCCGGGTGAGCCGCTCGCCGCCCTGCTCGCCGAACAGGCCGTCACCCACGTCACCCTGCCGCCCGCCGCGCTCGCGCAGCAGCCCGCCGAGGGCGGGCTGCCCGACGGCATGACCCTGGTGCTGGCCGGCGAGGCCGCCCCGGCCGAACTGGTGGCGCGCTGGCTGCCGGGCCGCCGGGTGATCAACGCCTACGGCCCGTCGGAGGCGACGGTCTGCGCCACCATGAGCCTGCCGCTGACCGGCGGCGAGGGCGTCCCGCCGATCGGCGGGCCGATCCGCAACACCCGGGCGTACGTCCTGGACGGCCGGCTGGGCGCCGTCCCGGTCGGCGTCATCGGCGAACTGTACGTCGCCGGCCCCGGCCTGGCCCGCGGCTACCTGAACCGGCCCGGCCTGACCGCCGAACGGTTCGTCGCCAACCCCTTCGAGCCCGGTACCCGGATGTACCGCACCGGCGACCTGGTGCGCCGCCGCCCGGACGGCCAGCTGGAGTTCGCCGGCCGGGTCGACCACCAGGTGAAGATCCGCGGCTTCCGGATCGAACTCGGCGAGGTCGAGGCCGCGCTGTCCCGCTGCGAGGGCGTACGGCAGGCCGTCGTCCTGGCCCGCGAGGACGCGCCCGGCGACAAGCGCCTCGTCGGCTACGTCGTCGGCGGTCCCGACCCGGCGGCCGAACCGGACCCGGCCGAACTGCGCGACCTGGTCGGGGAGCAGCTCCCCGAGTACATGGTGCCGTCCGCGGTGATCGTCCTCGACGCGCTGCCGCTCACCCCGAACGGCAAGCTGGACCGCAAGGCCCTGCCCGCCCCCGACTACGCGGCCGGCAGCACCGGCCGGGCCCCCCGCACGGCCCGCGAGGAGATCCTCTGCGCGCTGTTCGCCGAGGTCCTCGGCCTGGAGAACGTCGGCATCGACGACGGCTTCTTCGACCTGGGCGGCCACTCCCTGCTCGCCACCCGCCTGATCAGCCGCGTCCGCACCACCCTGCACGCCGAACTGAGCATCCGCGACCTCTTCCAGTACCCGACGGTACGGACCATGGCCGCGGCCCTGGACCACCAGGGCGGCGTGCGGACACCGCTCACCCCCCGCCCCCGCACCGGGGACGTCCCGCTCTCCTCCGCCCAGCAGCGGCTCTGGTTCATCAACCGGCTCGACGGCCCCGACGGCGCCTACAACAGCCCGATCGTGCTGCGCCTGCGCGGCCCGCTGAACGCGCTCGCCCTGGAACAGGCGCTGCTCGACGTCGTCGCCCGGCACGAGTCGCTGCGCACGGTCTTCCCGGAGACCGACGGGGTCCCGCGCCAGCACGTCCTGGAGCACGTCTCCGGCCGGCTGCGGCTGGTCGTCCACGACTGCACCGCCACCGGGCCCGAGGAGGCGCTCGCCACCGCGATCGACCGCGGCTTCGACGTCACCACCGACCTGCCGCTGCGCGCCGACCTGCTCCGGGTCGCCCGCGAGGACCACGTCCTCGCGCTGACCTTCCACCACATCGCCACCGACGGCTGGTCGATGGCCCCGCTGCTGCGCGACCTGACCGCCGCCTACGAGGCCCGGCTCGCCGGCCGGGCCCCCGCCTGGGTGCCGCTGCCCGTCCAGTACGCCGACTACACCCTGTGGCAGCGCGAGCTGCTCGGCGACGAGACCGACCCGGACAGCCTGCTCGCCCGCCAACTCGACTACTGGCGCGGCATGCTGGCCGAGCTGCCGGAGGAGCTCACGCTCCCGGCGGACCGGCCCCGCCCGGCCGTCCCCTCCTCGGCCGGCGGCGTGGTCCGCACCGAGCTGGGCCCGGACGCGCACCGCGCGCTGGCCGCCCTGGCCCGGGACAGCGGCGTCACCCTGTTCATGCTCCTGCAGTCCGCGCTGGCGGCGACGCTGTCCCGGCTCGGCGCGGGCACCGACATCCCGATCGGCATGTCGGTCGCCGGGCGCACCGACGAGGCGCTGGACGACCTGGTCGGCTTCTTCGTCAACTCGCTGGTGCTGCGCACCGACGTCTCCGGCGACCCGACCTTCCGCGCCCTGCTGGAGCGGGTCCGGGAAGCGGACCTGGGCGCCTTCGAGCACCAGGACGTCCCCTTCGAACGGCTGGTGGAGCTGGTCAACCCGGCCCGCTCGGGCTCCCGGCACCCGCTGTTCCAGGTGCTGCTCCAGGTGCAGAACATGGCCGAGGCACGCCTGGAGTTCCCCGGCGTCGACGCGGCCTTCGAGGACTTCGGCTGGGAGCGGTCGAAGTTCGACCTCGGCGTGATCTTCTCCGAACTGCGGGACGACACCGGCGCCCCGGCCGGCCTGGCCGGCACGCTGGAGTACTCCGCCGACCTGTTCGAGCGGACCACCGCCGAGTGGCTGCTCGCCTGCCTGGTGCGGGTGCTGGAGGCGGTGGCCGACCGCGCCGAGGTACGCGTCGGCGAGCTGGACCTGCTCAGCGGCGCCGAACGCGCACTGCTGACGGAGTGGAACGGCCGGACCGGCGAGCCGGTGGAGACCCTCGCCCACGAGGTGGTCGAGGCCTGGGCCGCCGACACCCCGGACGCGACGGCGCTGGTCTTCGCGGACCGGAAGGTCACCTACGCCGAGCTGAACGCCCGGGCCAACCGGGTCGCCCGGCAGCTGCGGTCCGTCGGCGTGCGGCGCGGCCAGGTGGTCGGCGCGCTGGTGGAACGCGGCGTGGACCTCGTGGTGGCGGTGCTCGGCGCCCTGAAGGCCGGGGCCGGCTACACCGTGCTGGACACCGACTTCCCGGCGGACCGCTGGCAGGCCGTCCTGGACCAGGTGGACGCCGCCGCGGTGGTCACCACCGGCGGGCGGCCCGACCTGCTCCCGGCCGGCCGCACCGTCCGGCTGGACGCCGACGCCGAGCGGATCGCCGCACACTCCGGCGACGACCTCGGCCTGGCCGTCGGCCCGGACGACACGGCCTGCGTGATGTTCACCTCCGGCTCGACCGGCCGGCCCAAGGGCGTGGTGGCCTCCCACCGGGCGCTGGTGGCGACACTGGTCGGCCAGGACTTCGCGGACTTCGGCCGCGAGCAGGTCTGGCTCCAGTCCTCCCCGGTGTCCTGGGACGGCTTCGCCCTGGAGCTGTTCAGCGCGCTGTTCTCCGGCGCCACGTGCGTCCTGCACCCGGGCCAGCGGCCCGAGCCGGCCGTCATCGAGGCCCTGGTGGCCGAGCACGGGATCACGTCCGTCTTCCTGTCGGCGAGCCTGCTGAACGTCATGGCGGACGAGCACCCGGACGCCCTCGCCGCCCTGCCGCAGGTCCTCACCGGCGGCGAGGCGGCCTCCACGGCCCACGTCCGCCGGCTGCTGGAGCGCAACCCCGGGCTGCGGCTGGTCAACGTCTGCGGCCCGGTGGAGAACATGATCCTCGGCGTCTGCCACCGGATCCGCCCGCAGGACGCCGACGGCGCCTCGGTGCCGGTCGGCCGGCCGATCGCCGACAAGCGGGTGTACCTGCTGGACGACGCGCTCGGCCTCGTCCCGCCGGGCGTGGCCGGCGAGCTGTACATGGCCGGGCCCGGCCTGGCCCGCGGCTACGCAGCGCAGCCGGGGCTGACCGCCGAACGGTTCGTCGCCGACCCCTTCGCCCCCGGGGAGCGGATGTACCGCACCGGCGACCTGGCCCGCTGGCGGGCCGACGGCCTGATGGAGTTCATCGGCCGCGCCGACCACCAGGTCAAGATCCGCGGCTTCCGGATCGAACTCGGCGAGGTCGAGGCCGCGCTGTCCCGCTGCGAGGGCGTACGGCAGGCCGTCGTCCTGGCCCGCGAGGACGCCCCCGGCGACAAGCGCCTCGTCGGCTACGCCGTCGGCGAGCCCGGCCTCGACGCGGCGCGGGTCCGCGAGAGCCTCGGCGCGCACCTGCCCGAGCACCTCGTCCCGTCCGCCGTGATCGTCCTCGACGCGCTGCCGCTCACCCCCAACGGCAAGCTGGACCGCAAGGCCCTGCCCGCCCCCGACTACGCGGCCCTCACCACCGGCCGGGCCCCCCGCACGGCCCGCGAGGAGATCCTCTGCGCGCTGTTCGCCGAAGTGCTCGGCCTGGAGAACGTCGGCATCGACGACGGCTTCTTCGACCTCGGCGGCCACTCGCTGCTCGCCACCCGCCTGATCAGCCGCATCCGCACCACCCTGGACGCCGAACTGACCATCCGCGAGCTGTTCCAGCACCCGACCGTCCGCGCCGTCGCCACCGCGCTGGACAGCCGCGGCCGGGTCCGCACCGCGCTCACCCCCCGGCCGAGGACCGGGGACGTCCCGCTCTCCTTCGCCCAGCAGCGCCTCTGGTTCATCAACCGGATCGAACGGACCAACGAGAACGCCTACTACAACTGCCCGTTCGCCTACCGCCTGCACGGGCCGGTGGACGCCGCGGCGATGGAACGGGCCCTGCTGGACGTCGTCGCCCGGCACGAGTCGCTGCGCACCCTCCACCCCGAGACCGACGGCGTCCCGCGCCAGCACGTCGTCCCGGACGTCACCGGCCGGCTGCGCCTCACCGTCCACGACTGCACCGCCGACGGACCCGCCGAGGCGATCGCCGCCGCCGTCGGCCGCGGCTTCGACGTCACCACCGACCTGCCGCTGCGCGCCGACCTGATGGTGGTCGCCCCCGACGAGCACGTCCTGCTGCTGGTGATCCACCACATCTCGACCGACGGCTCCTCGATGGCCCCGCTGATGCGCGACCTCGCCACCGCCTACCGGGCCCGCTGCGCCGGCCGGGAACCCGGCTGGGAGCCGCTGCCGGTCCAGTACGCCGACTACACCCTGTGGCAGCGCGAACTGCTCGGCGACGAGAGCGACCCGGACAGCCTGATGGCCGCCCAGATCGCCTACTGGAAGGAGGCCCTGGCCGACCAGCCCGAGGAGATCACCCTCCCGGTGGACCGGCCCCGCCCGGCCGTCCCCTCGCACACCGGCGGTACGGTGCACGCCGTCCTCGACGCGGCCGCGCACCGGGACCTCGCCGCACTCGCCCGGTCCAACGGCGTCACCCTGTTCATGCTGCTGCACGCCGCTGTCGCCACCGCGCTGTCGCGGCTGGGCGCCGGGACCGACGTCACCGTCGGCACCCCGGTGGCCGGCCGCACGGACGAGGCCCTGGACGGCCTGGTCGGGTTCTTCGTCAACACCCTGGTGCTGCGCACCGACCTGTCCGGCAACCCGACCTTCCGCGAGCTGCTCGCCCGCGTCCGGGAGACCGACCTGGCCGCCTTCGAGCACCAGGACGTCCCCTTCGAGCGCCTGGTGGACGTCCTCAACCCGGCCCGGGTCGCCGCCCGCAACCCGCTGTTCCAGATCGTCCTGGCCCTGCACAACCACGCCGTGGAGGACGCCGAGTTCGCCGGCCTGCCGGTCGAGGCGGAGCCCTTCGAGCTGAGCGCCGCCAAGCTCGACCTCAACCTCAACTTCACCGAGGTCCGCGACGCCGACGGCACGGTGACCGGCCTGGCCGCCGCCCTGGAGTACTCCGCCGACCTGTTCGACCGCTCCACCGCCGAATGGCTGCTCGACCGGCTGCTCGCCCTGCTCGGGACGGTCACCGCCGACCCCGACGCGCGGATCGGCGCGCTGCCGGTGCTCTCCGCCGCCGCCCGGCGCGAGCTGGCGGCCTGGAACGACACCCGCCACCCCGTCCCGGCGACCACCCTGCACGGGCTGGTCGAGGCCCAGGCGGCCCGCACCCCGGAGGCCGTCGCCGTCCGCTCCGGCGACACCGCGCTGACCTACGCCGCACTGGACGCCCGGGCCAACCGGCTGGCCCACCACCTGCTGGCGCTCGGCGCCGGACCGGGCCGGCTGGTCGCCGTGGCCGTGCCCCGCTCGACCGACCTGCTGCCGGCACTGCTCGGGGTGCTCAAGACCGGCGCGGCCTACGTCCCCGTCGACCCGGGCCACCCGGCGGACCGGATCCGGCAGATCCTGGCCGAGGCCCGCCCGGTGGCGCTGCTCACCGACACGGCCGGCGCGGACGCCGGGTGGACGGACGCCGCCGCCGGAGCCCCGGTGCTCGCCCTCGACGGCGCCGCCGCCCGCACGGCCCTGGCCACCCGGCCGGACACCGCGCCGCCGCCCGTCCCGCACGCCGAGGCACAGACCGCCTACGTCATCTACACCTCCGGCTCCACCGGCCGCCCCAAGGGCGTCGTGGTCGACCACCCGGGCGTGGTCAACCTGCTGACCGAGCTGGCCCACGAGATGCCGATGGACGCCGCCGACGTGATGCTCCAACAGGCCACGCCCGCCTTCGACATGGCGGTGCCCGAGCTCTACCTGCCGCTGGTGCAGGGCGCCGCCACCGTCCTGACGAGTCGGGAGGAGGTCCGCGACCCGGCGCTGCTGGCCGGACTGATCGGACGGCACCGGGTCACGGTGTTCCAGGCCACGCCGAGCCTGTGGCAGGCGCTGCTGGACGAGCACCCCGAAGCCGTCCGGGGCCTGCGGATGATGGTCGGCGCGGACGCCCTGCCGCCGGCCCTGGCGGCCCGGCTGGCGGAGGCCGGATCCCGGCTGGTCCACTGCTACGGACCCACCGAGACCACCGTCTGGTCGACCACCGCCGACCTGACCGGCGGGGCCGGCACCCCGCCGATCGGCCACCCGATCCGCAACACCCGGGCGTACGTCCTCGACGAGTACCTCAACCCGGTGCCCCCGCGGGTCGTCGGCGAGCTGTACCTGGCCGGCTCCGGCCTGGCCCGCGGCTACCTGGACCGGCCCGGCCTGACCGCCGAGCGGTTCGTCGCCGACCCGTTCGAGCCCGGTACCCGTATGTACCGCACCGGGGACCTGGTGCGCCGCCGCCCGGACGGGCAACTGGAGTTCGCCGGCCGGGTCGACCACCAGGTGAAGATCCGCGGCTTCCGGATCGAACTCGGCGAGGTCGAGGCCGCGCTGGCCGCCCACCCGGCGGTCCAGCAGAGCGCGGTCACCGTCCGCGAGGACACCCCGGGCGACCAGCGGCTCGTCGGCTACGTGGTGCCGCGGCCCGGTCAGGCGCCGGAGCCGGCCGAACTGCGCCGGCACACCGGCGAGCGGGTGCCCGAGTACATGGTGCCGTCCGCCGTCGTCGTCCTCGACGCGCTGCCGCTGACCTCCAACGGCAAGCTGGACCGCAAGGCCCTGCCCGCCCCCGCCTACACCGGCACCGGGCGCGCGCCCCGCAACCCCCGCGAGGAGGTGCTCTGCGCCCTGTTCGCGGAAGTCCTCGGACTGGCCGCGGTCGGCGTCGACGACAACTTCTTCGACCTCGGCGGCCACTCCCTGCTCGCCACCCGGCTGACCAGCCGGATCCGCGCCGCCCTCGGGGTCGAACCCGGCATCCGCGACCTGTTCGCGGCGCCCACCCCGGCCGGCCTCGCCGAGGCGCTGGACGGCGGCGGCGAGGGCGACGCGCTCGGCGTGCTCTTCCCGCTGCGCCCGCACGGCGGCGCCACCCCGCTGTTCTGCGTCCACCCGGTGGCCGGGATCAGCTGGGTCTACTCCGGCCTGCTGCGCCACCTCGACCCGGACGTCCCGGTGTACGGGCTCCAGGCCCGCGGGCTGACCGAGCCGGGCGCGCTCCCGGCGAGCATCGCCGAGATGGCCGAGGACTACGTCGCCGAGATCCGCAAGGTCCGCCCGCACGGCCCGTACCGGCTGCTCGGCTGGTCCTTCGGCGGCATGGTCGCCCACGCCGCGGCCGTCCGGCTCCAGGCCGAGGGCGAGCGGGTCGAGCTGCTCGCCGTCCTGGACGGCTTCCCCGCCCACCCGGAGGCCGACCGCCTCCCGGCCGACGCCGAGGAGTCCCGGACACTGGCCGGACTGCTCGACTCGCTCGGCCACCCGGTGCCCGAACAGGCCGAGGCGGACGGCACGTTGGACCGGTCCGGGGTCCGGGCGGTGCTGCACCGCGAGGGCAGCCCGCTCTCCGGCCTGGACGACGGGCAACTCGCCGCCCTGGTCGCGGTCTTCGCCAACAACGCCGGACTCGTCCACTCCGGTGTCACCGGGGTCTACGACGGCGACCTGCTCCACTTCAACGCCACGCTCGGCAAGCCCGCCGACGCGCCCACCGCCCAGGACTGGCGCCCGTACGTCACCGGCGCCGTCCTGACCCACGATCTCGCCTGCCACCACGGCGCCATGACGCAGCCGGAACCGATCGCCGCCGTCAGCGCCGTGCTGGCCGGCCACACCCCCACCCAGAGGAGGACCTCATGAACCTCGCACAGGCCCAGGAGTTCTACGACGCGGTCGACACCGGCGACATCGCCGGCCTGATCGGACGTTTCGCCCCCGAGGGCTCGTACCACCGGCCCGGCTACGACCCGCTGGTCGGCCGCGAGCGGGTGCGCCGCTTCTACGCCGAGGAGCGGAAGATCAAGGAGGGGCGGCACGTCCTGGAGCGGGTCGTCGCCTCCGACGGCCTGGCCGCCGTCCACGGCACGTTCAGCGGCACGCTGCACGACGGCAGCCCGGCCGACCTGCGCTTCGCCGACTTCTTCGAGCTGACGCCGGAGGGCCTGATCACCCGCCGCGACACCTTCTTCTTCACCCCGCTGGTCTGAGCGCGCCCGGCGGGGGGGGCCGGGCCCCCCCCCCCCCCCCCCCCCCCCCCCCCCCCCGGGGGGGGGGGCCCCGCCCCGCACG